>NZ_QQWI01000002.1:300000-427670 GCF_004125825.1 Fusibacter sp. A1
AAAGAATAATAGGACAGTACCACAAGGAAGAAGATGCGCTCTGCGCACAAGAGAACTTCAACAGGGTATTCAGAGACAGGAAAACCCCGGAACTGATGACCGAATTGGGCATCAAGGGATGCGAAAACGATTTGATCGGTCTGATTCTGAGTCAAGGATTGATGCAATCCAAAAGTGAAATAAAAAGAATGATGATTGGAGGTGGAATTAGAGTCAACGGAGAAAAAGTGAGAGCGGATGAACCCCCGATCTTAAGAGAAGGGGATGTGCTTAAAGTGGGAAAGAAACATTTCTTTAGGTTGGTTTAAGAAGTTGGTAAAAAAAAGGTGAAAGAGGGCTATACCTCGCCTTGCTCGGGTTTTCCCTCTGCTTCGCAATCGGGCTATATCTTTGCTTCGCATTCGGGTTATACACGCCTTTGGCGTGGCAAAGGCAAATACGACCCGAGCGCTAGCGAGGTATAGCCCGAGTGCGCCAGCACAAGGTATTACCCGAGCAGCAGCGAGTACAACCCTCTTCCATCTCTCAACTAAACTAAACTAATTTAACTAAACTAAACCAAACTCATACAACCTCAGATAAAGCCTTGGCAAACTGATCCGGACAACTAGTCTTTTTACCGCCGCAGGAAATCCCCTTGAATTTTTCAACGATATCTTCGACTTTAGCTCCTTTGATGAGTTCTGTGAGTCCGATCAGGTTCCCAGGACATCCACCGACAAAATTTACTTGTTCGATGATTCCATCTTGGACTTTAAAATCAATTCTATTGGCACAAACGCCACTTGGCTTAAAAGACTGCATAGCTATTCTCCTTAAAAAGTTTAATGTTAAACTGTGATTTGATGTGAATAATCCTTGAATAGTGTAACTTACAAGCGTGGGAAATACTAGCTTGAATCATATATTGACAATTAATTAACGATTTAGTTTGGTAAATAACAATCAAACCCGAGTAAATAACTTGCATTTAAGCTATTTGAGAGTGTTTTTCAATTGAAAAATCCGGATTAATGAAGAGTTATTACGGTTTATTTAAGAGTTGATGTTAAAATGTTGACAAAGTGCATTGCAAAGCGGAATATCATACGTTATAATAAATGTGAATTGGGAATGTATCTTGTATACAATCCCTCGTATCCAAGTAATTGCAATTGATTCACACTATCATCTAATTGAAACGATTTTATAATATGAATCGTTAAAATAATTGTAATGATGAGTGAATATTCTGAATACTTGGGTATGTAAAGAGAGTGCTTACTAAAGCAATTTTTGAAAGGATGGTGTACATATGTCTAAATCAGCAGCTCAAACTGCACCTATCAGCGTTAAAGACATTTCACAAGATATTTACGATCAGTTACAAGCGTATATCGATGGTCTTGAAACGAAAGAGGGCGCAGTGATTCACTGTTTACACAAGGCGCAAGAATTAATCGGGTACCTACCAAAAGAAGTTATGCTCTTCATCTCAAGAGGCCTTAACTTACCAGCGGCAGAAGTATTCGGCGTAGTAAGTTTTTATTCTTACTTCTCTACTCAACCTACTGGAGAACATAAGATCTCTGTATGTATGGGTACGGCTTGTTACGTTAAAGGTTCTGAAAAGGTGCTTGAAGAATTTAAAAAGCAGCTTGGCCTTGAATCAGCAGGAACTACACCAGATATGCAATTTACTCTGAAAGATGTTCGTTGCGTAGGTGCTTGCGGTCTTGCTCCAATCTTAACTGTAGGCGACAAAGTTTATGGTCATGTTAGTGTGGATGATGTTGCAGCAATCGTAGCTGAATACAAGAAGGAGGCTTAATCATGGCGATTAAATCACTCGAAGATTTGAAGAAAATGAGAGAGGCGACTCTTGCTAAAGTTCAACTTAGAGAAGCTGGTCAAAACGTGGATGGCAATATCGAAGTAATGATCGGTCTTGCAACTTGCGGTATCGCTGCCGGCGGTAGAGAAGCTATGCAAGCGATCATCGATCAATTGGCTCAAGAGAACATTACTGACGTTCGTGTTGTTCGTGTAGGTTGTCTTGGATACTGTCACTCTGAACCAACGGTTCAAGTCAATATCCCAGGAGAAGAACCTGTGCTATACGGTAACGTAACAGAAGCTGTTGCTAGAGAAATCGTTACGAAACACATTAAAGGTAAAGAAACTTTAAACGACAATGTGTTGATGCAAACATTCACTAAGGCATAGGGAGGAAGATCATGGGTAAATATAATGGTCATATCTTGGTATGTGGCGGAACAGGATGTATGTCCCAAAAAGCTGAAGGCATTATCTCAGCTCTTGAAGGTAAACTTGCTGAAAACGGTTACGATCAAGAAATTCAAGTAGTTAAAACTGGATGTTTCGGATTCTGCGGAGCTGGTCCAATTCTTAAAATATTACCAGACAACACGGTTTATGTAAAAGTCAATGAAGATGACGCAGACACAATTGTCAATGAGCACATCATCAAAGGCCGTCGTATCGAGAGACTTCTTTACAAAGGTGAAGACGGAAAACCTCAAGACGACAAAAACATGAACTTCTATAAAAAACAATATAGAATCGCACTTAGAAACTGCGGATTGATCGATCCAGAGAACATTGAAGAGTATATCGGATTTGACGGTTACCAAGCACTTGGTAAAGTATTGTCTGAAATGACTCCTGAAGAAGTTTGCAAACTTGTTCAAGACTCTGGACTTCGTGGCCGTGGTGGTGGTGGTTTCCCAACTGGTCTTAAATGGGAATTCACTCGTCGTGAAGTGAACGAGCAAAAATATATCCTTTGTAACGCTGATGAAGGGGATCCAGGCGCATTCATGGATAGATCTATCCTTGAGGGTGACCCGCATTCAGTAATCGAAGCGATGGCTATCGGTGGTTACGCGATTGGCGCAGATACAGGTATCGTATATATCCGTGCTGAGTATCCACTTGCTATCACTCGTCTTGAAATTGCACTTAAGCAAGCTAGAGAAATCGGCTTACTAGGCAATGACATCATGGGAACAGGCTTCAACTTCGACATTAAAGTTAAACTTGGTGCCGGTGCGTTTGTTTGTGGTGAAGAGACTGCTCTTATCAACTCTGTTGAAGGTAAGCGTGGCGAGCCGAACAAAAAACCTCCTTTCCCTTCAGTAGAAGGTCTTTGGAAAAAACCATCATGCGTTAACAACGTAGAAACCTATGCGAATATCCCAGTGATCATCAACAAAGGTCCAGAGTGGTTCGCTTCTATCGGTACTGAAAAGTCAAAAGGTACGAAAGTATTCGCACTTGCCGGTAAAATTAACAATGTTGGTCTTTGTGAAGTACCAATGGGTATCACGCTTAGAGAAATCATCTACGATATCGGTGGCGGTATGTTTGATGGTAAAGAATTCAAAGCGGTACAGACTGGTGGACCATCAGGTGGTGTTATCACTAAAGCTGACCTTGATACTCCAATCGACTACGATTCACTAAAAGCTATCGGTTCAATGATGGGTTCTGGTGGTATGATCGTTATGGATGAAGACAACTGTATGGTATCTATCGCTAAGTTCTACCTTGAGTTCACTCAAGACGAATCATGTGGTAAATGTACTCCATGTAGAGTCGGTACTAAGAGAATGTACGAGATTCTTGAAAGAATCACAAACGGTCAAGGTCGTCCAGAAGATATCGACAACCTGATCCAGCTTGGTAACATGATCAAAGATACAGCGCTTTGCGGTCTTGGTCAAACAGCTCCAAACCCAGTACTTTCTACACTTCACTTCTTCAGAGAAGAGTACGAAGAGCATATCCACCAAGGATTCTGTAGAACTGGCGAGTGTACTGCGCTTGCTAAGTACTCGATTCTTGCTGACAAATGTATAGGATGTACACTATGTGCAAGAAAATGCCCTGTTAACTGTATCTCAGGTAAAGTTAAAGAAGTACATGTTATTGATCAACAAGCATGTATTAAATGTGGCGCTTGTCTAACGGCTTGTAAATTTGACGCCGTAATTAAAGGTTAGGAGGTGACAGTTATGAAAATGCTTAACATTACTATTAATGGTAAACAACTTCAAGTTGCTGAAGGTACAACTGTACTTAACGCTGCCAAAGAAGTTGGTGTTCATATTCCAACACTCTGTCACATGGACTTAGAAGGTTTCGGCATCGTAAACCAAGTGGCTTCATGCCGTGTCTGTGTAGTAGAAGTAGAAGGAAGACCAGCACTAGCTCCATCATGTGCTGAAAAATGTTTCGAAGGTATGGTAGTTAAAACGGATTCTATCCGTGCAATCACTGGTCGTCGTATGGCTGTAGAACTTCTACTGTCTAACCACCCTAAAGATTGCTTGACTTGTACTAAAAACTTAAGCTGTGAACTGCAATCACTTGCTAACGAACTTAACGTCCGTGAAATCAAGTGGGACGGCGAAATGATGGCGTTCGAGAAGGATACTACTTCTAAATCTATCGTTAAAGATCCAAACAAATGTGTTATGTGCAGACGTTGTGAAACAATGTGTAACACAGTTCAGACATGTGGAATTCTTTCAGCTGTAAACCGCGGATTCAACACATTCGTAGGTCCAGCGTTCAATATGGATATGGCTGATTCAAGCTGTACTTTCTGTGGTCAGTGTGTGGCTGTTTGTCCTACTGCTGCCCTTACAGAAGTAAATGACATCTCTAAAGTATGGTCTGCGCTTATGAACCCTAAGAAACACGTAATGGTACAGGTTGCTCCTGCTATCCGTGTTGCTATCGGTGAAGAGTTCGGTATCCCTGCTGGTGAGATCACTACTGGCAAACTAGCTGCTTCACTTCGTAAGTTAGGTTTTGACGGCGTATTCGATACAGATTTCGCAGCTGACCTTACAATCATGGAAGAAGCATCTGAACTTGTGCACAGACTTACGCACAACGGAACACTTCCAATCCTTACATCATGTTGTCCGGCTTGGGTTAAGTTCTTTGAACACCAATTCCCAGACATGCTAGACATTCCATCATCATGTAAGTCACCGCAAATCATGTTCGGTGCGGTTGCTAAAACTTACTACGCTGAGAAGAAAGGTCTTAATCCAGACGACATCACTGTTGTTTCGATCATGCCTTGCTTGGCTAAAAAAGCGGAAGCTGCTCGTCCAGAACTTGCAGGCGACGACCTACAAAACGTTGACTTGGTTCTTTCAACTCGTGAGTACGCTCAAATGCTTAAAGAAGCAGGCGTTGACTTTGCGAACCTTGAGGACGAGGATTTCGACAAAATGCTAGGTGAGTCTACTGGCGCATCTGTAATCTTCGGTGCTACAGGTGGTGTTATCGAGGCTGCTACTCGTACGGCTTACGAATGGGTAACTGGCGAAACTCTTGAAGATGTTAACTTCCATCAACTACGTGGTCTTGAAGGCATCCGTGCCGCTGAGATCCAAGTAGGTGACTTGACGCTTAACATCGGTATCGCTCACGGTCTTGGAAACGCTAGAAAACTTCTTGAAGACATCAGAGATGGAAAGTCTCACTTCCACGCGATCGAAATCATGGCTTGCCCTGGTGGATGTATCGGTGGTGGCGGACAGCCATATCACCACGGTGATATGGATATCATCAGAAAACGTCAAGAAGCGATCTACAAAGAAGACGCTGGCAAGACTAGACGTAAGTCTCATGAGAACCAAGAAGTCATCAAGCTTTATGAAGAGTTCCTTGGCAAGCCATATGGCCACAAGGCACATGAACTTCTACACACTGCCTACCAAGCTAAAGAAAAAATCTAATCTATCAATCAAAGACCTCCGAGTACTCGGAGGTCTTTTTTCATGTGATTAGCTTGCCTGCTGAAACAGGATAACGTTTGCATGGCTTTTATCGAAAATACTTGTTCCACTTTGAAAAATTTAGTATATCGATTTATTTCTTAATAAAAATAACCATATTTTATATTAGCTATGTTTAGTTTCGTTTTTAATACCAACTACTAATTAAACGATGCCCTAAGCGAATTGAATACGAACGATTTAAATGTTATTGTGATTAAAATTCGTAAAAAGGGGACTAATCATGAAACAATTTAAAAGAGTGCTAGTCGCAAACAGAGGCGAAATCGCAATAAGGGTTATTCGTGCATGTCAGGAGCTTGGGATTCGGACTATCGCCGTCTATTCCAATGAGGATAAGAATGCGCTATTCAGACACAAGGCCGATGAGGCCTATGAGATAGGACATAACAAAAGTCCTGTTGAAGCGTATTTGGGCATTGACGACATTATTCGAGTCGCCAAGTCCAAGGGGGCGGATGCGATTCATCCCGGCTATGGTTTCTTAGCTGAAAACGCTGAGTTTGCTAAAAAGTGCGAGCAGGCGGGAATCGTCTTTATCGGTCCTAGCCATAAGGCGATCCATGCCATGGGCGACAAGATACTGTTAAAGAAGATGGCGAGTGAGGCTGGTGTGCCGACAATTCCTGGCTCTAAAGAACCGATCGGCTCCATAGCCGGTGCCTTAGAGGCGGCAAACACATGCGGTTACCCTGTGATGATCAAGGCGGCTCTTGGTGGAGGCGGTCGTGGAATGAGGATCGCTGTAGATGAACAGGCTTTGAAGGCGGAGTTCGAGAGCGCAAAGCGCGAAGCCCTAAAGGCGTTCGGATGTGGCGATGTGTTTATTGAGAAGTTTATCAAGAACCCAAAGCATATCGAAGTGCAGGTAATCGGGGATTCAAGCGGTGAGGTACTTCACTTGTTCGAAAGGGACTGCTCGATTCAGCGAAGGCACCAGAAAATCATCGAGTTTGCTCCAGCGATCGGTATCAGTCAAAAAACGAAGGATGCTCTTTACGAGGCGTCGATTAAAATCGCAAAATATGCCAAGTATAGGAATGCGGGAACCGTCGAATTTCTTGTGGATGAAAACGAAGACTTCTTCTTTATTGAGATGAATCCAAGGATTCAAGTGGAACATACGATTACAGAAAACATAACCGGCATCGATATCGTTCAAACACAACTGCTGATAGCGAGCGGCTATACCTTCGACAGCGAGAGACTCAACCTCAAGCAGAGCGAGATCACAACGAGAGGGTTTTCGATACAGTGCAGGGTGACGACAGAGGACCCTGCAAATGGATTCATGCCGGATACAGGAAAGCTAGACGTCTACAGAACGGCTTCAGGGTTTGGCATCAGACTCGATGGCGGAAACGGCTTCACAGGAGCAGTCATCACACCCTTTTATGACAGCCTGCTCTTTAAGCTCACTTCGTCCGCTCTTCGCTTCGAGGATGCGATAAAAAAGGCGTCGAGGGCGCTTAAGGAGACGCAGATAACAGGTGTGAAGACGAATATTCCTTTTTTACTTAACGTCTTGAACCATGAGGTTTTCAAGAATGCCGCCTGTACCACCAAGTTTATTGAACTGCACGAGGATCTCTTCGATATTAAGCCAAAACACGATGTCGAAGCTCGCGTACTAAATTATATCGGTCAAAAGGTGATTCACGAAACCAAAGGGGATAAGCCCTTGTTCGATGTCCCGGTAGTTCCAAAAACTGAATCGATAGCCTATTCCTTCGGTACTAAGCAGATTTTCGACCAGGAAGGGATAGAGGGCCTGATCGCCTACATCAAAGAAAGCAATTCCCTGCTTGTCACAGATACTACGATGCGCGATGCCCAGCAGTCGCTGATGGCCACAAGAATGCGTTCTGTGGATATGGTAAAGATAGCCGAGGCGACAAGCAAACTCGCATCGGGACTGTTTTCTGCCGAAGTATGGGGCGGAGCCACGTTTGATGTCGCCTATAGGTTCTTAAACGAATCGCCTTGGGAGCGTCTAAGGGAAATAAGAAAAAGAATGCCCAATGTGCTGCTTCAGATGCTGATTAGGGGTTCAAACGCGGTAGGCTACAAGAATTACCCCGACAATGTGATAAGGGCCTTCATAAAAACCGCCAGAGAAAACGGAGTGGACCTCTTTAGAATCTTCGATTCGCTCAATTGGATCGAGGGAATGAAGGTTTCAATTGATGCGGTGAGGGAAGTGGGCGGTATCGCTGAAGTTGCCATCTGCTATACCGGTGATATTCTGGATGAGAGCAAGACCAAATATACGCTTGATTACTACGTGAAAAAGGCGATTGAAATCGAACAGGCGGGAGCACACATACTGGGAATCAAAGATATGGCGGGACTTTTGAAGCCATATGCTGCGCATAAGCTGATCAAGGCCCTCAAGGACCAGATCAGCATACCGATCCATCTGCATACCCATGACACCACAGGAAACGGTGTCGCTACCCTTTTGATGGCGGCGGAAGCAGGCGTGGACATCATCGATACCGCATTCAGCAGCATGTCGGGTTTGACCTCTCAACCGGCCCTCAACGCCGTGGTCGCAGCCCTTAAGAATACGGATAGGGACACAGGCCTTGACCTGCACCATCTGCAGCAGATCTCGGACTACTGGTCTACGGTGAGGGACGTGTACGCATCCTATGAAACGGGACTTAAATCTCCAAGTGCGGAGATCTATGAATACGAAATACCGGGCGGACAGTACTCCAACTTGAAACCTCAGGTCGATAGCTTCGGACTAGGCCACCGGTTTGATGAAGTCAAACAGATGTATAAGAGTGTGAACGAACTGTTCGGGGATATCGTTAAAGTCACTCCTTCATCCAAAGCGGTAGGTGACATGGCCATCTTCATGGTCAAAAACGACCTGACGCCAGAAAATATTTTCGAAGAAGGCAAGGGGCTTACCTATCCCGACTCTGTGGTTTCCCTTTTGAAAGGGATGATGGGACAACCCGACGAGCCATTTGATGAGGACCTAAAAGCACTTGTGCTTCAAGGTGAGCAAGAAATCGTGGTCAGACCAGGGAGTGTCCTTGAAGATGAGGATTTTGAAGCGCTCAAGAAAAAGCTGCTTGCACTGAATGTTGAACCAAGCGATGAAAATCTGCTTAGTTATGCCCTGTATCCGAAGGTGTTCAAAAGCCATATCGAACACATCAAATCAAACGGGGACCTGTCCTTCCTAGGATCCGACGTCTTCTTCTATGGCCTACGCGAAGGTGAGACCTGTGATGTACTTTATGAAGCCGGTAAGATGATGACGATACGACTGGTCGAAATCGGTAAGTCGGACACTTCGGGTAGAAGAAGGATTCAGTTTGATGTCAACGGAAACAGAAGAGAAATCGAAGTTGTGGAAAAAAGAACAGAAAAAAGCATGGATGAAGTTAGGGTAAAAGACAACGGCATCCCTGAGGAAATCGGTGCAAGCATTCCCGGAACAGTTGCAAAAGTAAGTGTCACTGAAGGGGAGAAAGTCATCGCAGGACAAACGCTGCTTGTGATCGAAGCAATGAAGATGGAAACTGAAGTAAAAGCGCCGCATGACGGGATTGTTAAAGAGATCAGGGCCAAGGTCGGCGGGACGGTCGAGACTTCGGAACTTGTGATGGTTGTGAGTTGTGGGGGATGATTGGTGATTTGTGATAGGTGATTAGAAGAAGAAGAACTCGCCCTGGGGCGAGTTGAGGTTGTTGACAAAGTCAACAAAATCGCAGACTGTTGACAAAGTTCAAGTTCAAGGAATGAGAAAAGGCAGCGGGCGCAGTGTATATAGACATACATAAGCGTGCTGCTTTTTTGAAATGACGCAGAAATTGGGCTTTGTCAACAGTATGAACTCGCCCTGGGGCGAGTTCTTTTATCTTGTGGTTGTGCAGTCTGGGGTTAGGAGGTAGATGACGTCTTTTCGTTCTACGATGATTTGTGCGGTTTGTCTTAACGTCTCATCCTCTCTGATTGCGGTTAGAAGCTCGTGTGTCGGATTGATCGCCACAGGATGCCCTACGTGCTTGAACATGGTGATGTCGCCATGGGTGTCGCCGTATGCGTAGCTTTGGCTTAAGTCGATATCATACTTTTTGACAAGGGACTTAAGGGCGACTTCCTTGCTGTCTGAATCCCACATTCTGATGACCTGGCCGGTGAAACATTCATTCTCATCCATCAGGTATTTGGTTCCTACAAAGTCTGTGATGCCGTACTTGTTGGCCATCCTATCCACCAGATACTCCGGTGCTCCCGAGATGAAGAAGACGTCGTGTCCCTGCTCCTGATGCCATGTGATACGGTCTCTGGTGCTCATGTAGACCTTGTCGCCCTGCAATTTGATGACCTGGTCTGTGACGAACTCCATTTTGCTTTTTTCCATACCGATCAAGGAGTCGATATAGGCCTCGGCAAGATCAATCATGTAATCGTCGTAGTTGCCTCTTCTTTTTTGCCAGTTCTCATATTTCTCTTTTAGCGTGGTATGCCAGATCGCCTCGTTGACGACTTCATATTTTAGAAGTTTTTTAAAGTGCTCGATCATTAGGGAGTCTCTGTACAATGTTCCGTCAATATCAAAAAATGCTGCTGCTTTCATAAGGTTCACCTCTTTTTAGTATAAGTTACTTATGCCCAATTCGCATAAATATAATCGTTTGAAATGTTTGAGTATTTTTTTATGTAAACTGATTAAATGGATGAGTTGCGGGTATATTGTTAATACAAACCCGAAAGGGTTATCATATAGCTTCGGCGAGGACGTTCCAAATCGGATCTGAATTCGACTAGATCACTAAAATGGAAGCATTACCCAAATTAAAACAACTGTATTTAACTTGAGTAACGAACATCCCATAGGAGGAATGTCTATCAACAAACAACACACGGTTACAACTGAATATGCATCAACTAAACGTGCTCGACCAAGCTGATAGGCTACTTAATTCGTGAGAATTTGGTAGCCTATCTGATGTTTTTGGGCAGTTCAATCATAACATCGCTTTGACCTGGGTGATAAAGCTTTCCGTGATTTTAGCGGTAAGCCCCCAAATGACTCTTCCTTTATATTCATAAAAGTAGACATCGTATGCACCGGTCTTCCAGTTGTAGGCTTCGCCGTTTTGTATCTTTGCAAATGGAAAGCCTTCGTCTATCTTAAAATGGGTTTGCAAGCTGTGTTTCTCTGGTTCGTGGGTCATCAGAAAATCAAGCGGGACCGTGAAAACGCTGGCGACCTCTTCCTCATTGGGAATCAACTCTTGTAAAGACTCGATTTCAAGTACGGCTACATAGGGATAAAGCGCATAGTTGAACGGTGTGACCATAAAATCAGTCGCTGCCTTCAGTAGGATCTTTTCTATCGGAATGCCAAGTTCCTCATGTGTTTCCCGTACGGCTGCCTGTGAAAATGATTCGCCGACTTCTACAGCCCCTCCTGGAAAACAGACTTCACCGGGTTGCGACCGCAAGGTATGTGCCCGCTCTTCGTATACGACATGCCAGTGCCCCTTTATCATAACCAGTGGAATCAAGATACCAAAACGCTTGGTGATGCCGATAGGTTCAGGCGTGTGTTTTGCCAAATTCTCAAAGCGCATATTAACTCCTTTTCAAGTTATTATTTTGACTCTCGAAATTAATTCGGTTATACTGTTTTAGAAAGAGTGGAATGTTTTTTTAAAATTGATTGTTCTTCAGATGAAGCTTGTGTGGGGTGCAAATTTATTATATCATGATATTCCGTCATCTTTTGGTGTCTTGGTGTGAAATGGAGGTTTTATGTTTAAGAAATTCGTTAGTTATTACGGGCCGCACAAGAAGCTTTTCTTTTTGGATTTACTGGCCGCAATTATCTTATCATTGGTAGATCTACTTTTTCCAATGCTTTCAAGAAGTATCATCAACGACCATATTCCGAATTCTGATATCAGCATGATCGTGAAATTCGGTATTGTCTTAACCCTCCTATTTGTGCTTAGGGCAGGATGCATGTATTTTATGAACTACTGGGGACATGTGATGGGTGCGAGAATGGAACGCGATATGCGAAGAGACCTCTTCAAGCATTATCTGACGCTTCCTTTTAAGTTTTACGATGAAAATAAGACCGGAAAGCTGATGAGCAGACTGGTTAATGATTTGCATGAAATATCAGAGGTGGCCCACCATGTGCCTGAGGACGCCTTCATTTCAATTCTTCTTCTTGTCGGAAGTTTAGGATTTTTGATGACGATCAATGTTTCCCTTACGCTTATCCTGATCGTCATGGTATCGATGCTTCTCGTGTTTGCGACAATCAGAAGAAAAGCCATGCAAGAAGCCTTTAGGGAACAAAGGGAGCAGACTGCGATCATCAACGCCCAAGTGGAGAATTCCATTTCAGGCATACGCTTATGTCAGTCTTATGCCAACGAGGAGTTTGAATACGATCGTTTTACGAATGTCAATCAAAACCATTATAAATCAAAGAAGACCGCATTCAAGGCGATGGGGCAGTTTGTTTCAGGTACTGGATTTTTGTCCGACATGATGAATCTGATGATCGTCGTAGTCGGTGGTATCTATACGATCAACGGCTGGATCAACATCGGTGACTTGATCGCCTTCCTGCTTTATGCATCCTTCTTTATGAGACCTGTCAGAAACATCGTCATGATGATTCAGCAGCTGCAATCGGGAATCACTGGCTTTGAACGGTTCCATTCGATTTTGAATCTGGAATCTGAAATTCAAAACAGTGAGAATCCTGTAGCTATCGACCATCTTGACGGCGATATCCATTTTGAAGGGGTAACCTTCGCATATGATGGTGACAACCATATCCTCGAAAATCTCAACCTGGACATAGCTAGCGGAAAGCATATCGCACTTGTAGGACCGTCCGGTGTCGGTAAATCGACAATTATCAGCTTGATTCCTAGATTTTACGATGTAACACAAGGTGCGATCAAGATAGGCGGTCATGATATCAGAGAGATCCGAATCGAAAAGTTACGTAAATCCATCGGAATCGTGCAGCAAGATGTGTTCATGTTCAATGGAAGCATCAAGGATAACATCCTTTACGGTGATCCGGATGCTGCGGACGAAGCGGTTGAAGAAGCTGCGAAAAACGCCTTTATCCATGATTTCATCATGACACTGCCACAAGGCTATGATACCATGGTAGGGGAACGCGGTGTCAAGTTGTCGGGGGGACAGAAACAGCGAATTTCGATCGCCAGGGTATTCTTGAAGAATCCACCGATTGTAATTCTTGACGAAGCGACTTCATCTTTAGATAATGAAAGTGAATTGTACGTGCAGCAGGCGCTTGACCGTCTTGCCGTCGGCAAAACGACCGTTACGGTGGCACATAGGCTGTCTACGATCATGAACGCGGATGAGATTCTTGTCTTAGAAGGAAATGCGATCGTAGAACGAGGTAGACACGGCGAACTCATCGAGTCAGGCGGTATTTATAAGAAGCTATATACCGCACAGTTCAAGGGGTATATGCCTGATGAGATCGACGAGTTATTAGAAAAAACAAATATCAATTAAAGGTAGAAGGCTCAAACCCGCTTAGTGGATAAAACCGTCTGGTTAACCAGCAGATGCGACCGAAGCGGGTGAGAGGCCTTCTTTTTACGAATATGTAAACTATAAGGTAGGACTATCTCGGTTATTAGGTTTACCCGCCACTATAAATTGGGTATAATAAAATGGGAAAACGTCGTGCTATCGGCACGGTCATATAAAGACGACTTTTAAGGAGGAACTAGAATGGACTGCAGAGTGCCAATTACTGAAAAAATCCATTGGATCGGTGTCAATGATAGGGAAACAACCCTGTTCGAAAACTTTTGGCCGCTTGAAAAAGGTGTTGCGTATAACTCGTATCTGATCGATGATGAAAAGGTAGTGCTCGTCGATACGGTCAAGTTCAACAAGACGGACCAATACATCGATAAGATCAAAGAGATCATTGGCGATAAACAGGTGGATTACCTGATCGTCAATCACATGGAGCCAGATCATTCCGGTTCGATGCTTGCGATTATCGCTAACTACCCCAATATCAAAATTGTAGGTAACAAAAAAACATTTACCTTCATTGAAAACTTCTACAGCATCGATAGCAAGTACTTTTATGAAATCGGTGAAGGCGACGTGCTCGATATAGGTCACCATAAGCTTAAGTTCTACCTGACTCCGATGATTCACTGGCCTGAAACCATGATGACATTCGATGAGACATCCGGCGCCTTGTTCTCTATGGACGCCTTCGGTGGTTTCGGAGCTCTAGATGGTGGCATATTCGACGATGAGATCAATTATCTTGAAAATTTCCAGGATGAGACAAGACGTTATTACTCGAATATCGTAGCAAAGTATTCGCCGATCGTGCAGGGCGCGTTAAAAAAACTGGGTAAGCTTGATATCAAAATGATTTGTCCTACCCATGGTCCTATCTGGAGAACCAATCCGAGTAAGATCATCGATCTTTATGACAAATGGTCGCGTCATGAGGCGGAGGAAGGCGTTGTCATCGTCTACTCCACCATGTATGGCAATACTGCGAAGATGGCTGACTATGTCGGTAGAATCATTTCTGAGAACGGCGTCAAGAACGTCAGGATATACGATGCTTCAAAAACACACCTTTCGTACATCATCTCGGATATTTGGAGATTCAAAGGCGTTATTTTAGGGTCGTGCGCCTATAATTCTCACATCTTCCCTGCGATGGAAGCCGTGATCAACAAGATCGAACATGTAAAGTTGAAGAACCGTTTCTTAGGAGTCTTCGGTAACAAATCATGGTCTGGCGGTGGTGTCAGCACACTTGATAAGTTCGCAGAGACGATCCAATGGGAAAAAATCGGTGAATCGGTTGAGGCGACTTCAACAGCGAAGCAAAAAGAGTTCGACCTGCTTAAGGCAATGGGCCAGGAAATGGCTGCAAGAGTCATTGCAGAGCCGAAATAAGTCATAAACAAATAGGAAAAGCCGTTTGAACACGATCTAGTTTCAAACGGCTTTTTAGTGTTTTAATGCTGGTGGAGGCTTGGCTAGAGCATCCTTTCAAAATCGATTCCATGAACCTCGATCATCGATAACATAAACAGCTTGTTATAGTCGAAGATAAGCTCGTCGTTCAGGATAGGCGCATCGCGGTCGACGTAGAACTTTATATCGTCTTTAAGATAAAGCGTGTAGGATCCCAGTTCTTTGTCGGATGGGGCACCTTCTGTGGCTTTAGGTGTTCCAACAGCGCAGCAGTTGCTTCTTTTTTTGATGATATCCACGGTGATGCTGTCAAGTCTCTTGCTTTCAAGGTATTCCTTTAATTTAGGTTTGATGATGATATTCATGAAATTCTCCTTATCTGACTACTTCAAAACTTTCGTCGATGAGTTTGAATGTTTCCTTAATGCCGCTGCTCAGGTAGATTTTTAAGTCACTTGTGATAAATAGCGCTTCAATAGTAGGAAGCGATTCGATAAGCGCGAGCCCGTCCTCTAAACCCCTTGCGAAGACGAGGGTTGAAAACGCATCGCCGTCAACGCCGTTTGGAGTGATGATTGAAGCGGCTGTCAAGTCGTTGTCGATAGGGTAGCCGGTACTTGGATCTAGGATATGGTGGTACTTGATGTCTCCTAGGGTCATAAACCTCTCGTAGCTCCCCGAAGTGACGATGGAGCTATCAGAAAGTGGTAAAATGCCTAAGTAGAGACCTCTTGTCTCATCGGGGTTCTGTACGCCGATGTTCCACTGGGTGCCATCAATCTTGGTGCCCATGGTGAGTATGTTGCCACCATAGTTGATGATCGCATCTTTGATACCATGTTCGAGTAGGGCGTCTCTTGTAAGATCCGAGGCATAACCCTTGGCGATCGCACCAAGGTCGATCTGCATGCCTTTTGTCGTCAGGAACACACTGGTTGACTCCTCATCGAGGACGATGTTCTTATAGTCGATTAAAGGAAGCACCGCGTCAATTTCAGTTTGGTCTGGCAAACGGGCCGTATCGGTTCCTATGCCCCATAAGGAAACCAGAGATCCGATAGAAATATCGAATTTACTGTCGATTACGCTATAGTCGAGCGCCTTTTCGATCAGATCATAGGTCTGTTGTGATACGGCGACCGGCGCGATTCCTGCCTGGCTGTTGATACGATTGATTTCAGAAGTGTCGATATTCATGCTCATGGTCTGGTCGATGTTATCAAGCGTTGACCAGATTTCATCGTAAATCGACTGGTCCAGTTTTCCATAAGTGGTGAGCTGGACCTGGGTGTAAAGATAAAAGGCCGTCTCGGTATGGAGAGGTTTGTTGCCGCAACCGCTCAAAAGCAGTGAAAAAGCAATTAAAAGAGTGAAGATACTGTAAATATTACGTTTCATGTTGTCCTCCGGTGTTTTGGTATCTATAATGATTATAAAGGGTTTTCATGTATTTGGCTATGGCATTGGGGAGTACGATGGAAAACAGTGAGTAAATTGATCCCATAAAATAAAATCAAAAATACGGTTTAGAGGTAGACAATGAAAAAAGGCGACATCATCATCATCATAGCTGCGATCCTACTTGCGGCGGCATTATACTTAGGATTCGACCTACTGGTCCCGCAGGACGGTCAAAGGGAGGTCGTCATCAAATCAGAAGGCGTCGAAGTGACAAGACTTGCTGTCGATGCGACAACCAGTGCGAGTTACACGGTGGAAAACAGTTATGGCGATAACACGATTTACGTTGAAGGCCTGAGTGTGCACATGCATGAGGCGTCCTGTAAAAATCAGGTCTGTGTGACAGACGGTGAAATTGATAAGATCGGACAGTCGCTTGTGTGTCTTCCAAACAGGGTGACTGTTGAAATAGTCGGTAAGCAGGATGAAGAACCCGAAGTGGACGGAGTGAGTTATTGACATGAGAAAGATCATTCATATGGATATGGATGCTTTTTTCGCAGCGGTGGAGCAGCTTGATCATCCCGAATATCGCGGCAAGCCTGTCATAGTGGGTGGTGTCGGTGAAAGAGGCGTTGTGGCTACTGCGAGTTATGAAGCCAGAAAATTCGGCATCCATTCGGCGATGCCTGGATTCAGGGCGAAAAAACTTTGTCCCAATGGAATATTCGTAAGGGGCAGCTACGAGCGGTACACCGAGCTGTCAAAGCAAGTGTTCGATATCCTATCAAGGTATACTGACCATATCGAGCAGGTATCCATCGACGAGGCCTATCTCGACGTATCAGACGTAGAGGACGCCTACGCGCTTGCTTGTGCGATGAAACATGCGATCATCATGGAAACGGGACTCACCGCCTCATTTGGCGTATCCTATAATAAATTTCTTGCAAAACTAGGCTCCGATTGGAATAAACCCAATGGAATCAAAGTCATCAACGAGGAGGATGTTCCAGAAATTCTGAAGCCGCTTCCGATAAGAAAAGTGCATGGTCTCGGAAAGAAAAGTGTCGAAAGGCTGAACCGGATCGGAATCTTCACCATAGAGGATCTGTTGATCTACGACGAGTCTTTTCTGACCGAGTTTATCGGAGGATTCGGTAAGGCCATCTACTGGAGAATACGTGGAGTGGATGACCGTCCTGTCGGAGAAATGACAAAACGGAAATCCTACGGAAAAGAAACCACCTTTAGCGAAGATATCTTGGAGGAGCCGGTACTCATAGAGCAGCTGCAAAGGTTCTCTCTTAAGATTGCAAGCTACCTCTCAAGAAAGTCCCTGGTGGCGAATACGGTCACATTGAAGTATAAGACCTTTGACTTTCAAAGCCATACAAGATCAAAGACGGTTTACAACTATATAAGGACATGCGAAGAGCTGATGGCAGTGGCGATGGACCTGCTTAAGTCCGAACCCATCGATAAGCCGATCAGGCTGATCGGCCTTACCGTCAGCAATTTGGAACCGGAAGATCAAGTACAGATCAGTCTGCTTGACTGACCACTCCATATACTATTATTTTACGCTTTATAGACGGAGCGTTGTTAAACTGTCCAAGGATATAAATTCATTTCAAGGAGCAAGACATGATTCTAATGATAGATAATTACGATTCCTTCACCTACAATCTGGTACACTACTTGGAGCAGATGGATCAGGAGGTGATCGTAAAAAGAAACGACAAGATCACACTGGATGAAATCAGTCTCTTAAACCCATCGGTCATCGTACTTTCTCCTGGTCCCTGTACGCCAAACGAGTCAGGTATCTGCCTTGCTGTAGTGGACAGGTTTGCAGGCAAAATACCCATTTTGGGAATCTGTCTTGGCCATCAGACCATCGCCCAGTATTACGGGGCCACCGTCATAGAGGCGGATGAGCCTATTCATGGCAAGGTATTTGAAATCAGCCATGATGGAAGGGGTATCTTCATCGGTTTGAAGTCACCGCTTAAGGTGACCAGATACCACTCTCTGACGGTTGATGTGAAGACGCTCCCTGATTGTCTCGAAATCACATCTCAGACAGAAGACGGACTGATCATGGGCCTGAGGCATAATACCTATGACATCGAATCCGTTCAGTTTCATCCAGAAGCGGTTCTCACGGAGTACGGTAAGGAGATGTTGTCAAACTTTATAACAAAAGGTGTTCAAAGGTGTCTAAATGAAACTGATTGAGATAAATAGAAGTATTGTCCCCGAGGCCGCATACTGGTGTATCAAGGATATGGAAAAAGCCTTTTGGCTGGATAGCGGCATGGATGAGGGGCGTCTAGGCAGATACAGTTTTATCGGCGCCGGTCCTACGGGGTATTTCAAGATCGATAGGTCCGAAGGTGTCAGTTCTGACTTTGACAAATGCAACATCAAAGGGCTGGACCCTTTTGTATCGCTATCGATGTGGCTTGAAGGCAAAAGACTCGACGCTAGACATGAGATTCCCTTCTTAGGTGGTGCGGTGGGCTATTTCAGCTACGACATGAAAAATCTGATAGAAGACCTGCCAAGAACGGCTGTGGAGGATATCGACCTTCCGCTTTGCGAGCTTTATCATTACGAGTGGACCTACATTTTTGACCACCTGACTGAAAGGGCCTATGTCGGAAGCTATGACGACCAGGCGGATCTTAAAGCTGTCGCAGGATTGTTTGACGACAAGGTGGGTGTGGAAGTGGTAGACGGTCCCTTCATCAAAAGCGAACTGACGTCCAATATGAGCCACGAGTCATATATCAAGGCCATTGAATCGGTGAAATCCTACATTAAGGCCGGAGATATCTATCAGATCAACTATACACAACGATTCAGCGCGCAGTTCTGTTCGGACGAGACGTCGCTTTATTATCAGCTTAGAAGAAGAAACCCCGCACCTTTTGCCGCCTACTTGAAATACGACGGCTATTCGGTGCTCTCAAGCTCACCCGAGCGTTTTGTCAAATTGATCGGGGATCAGGTCGAAACAAGACCCATCAAGGGTACAGTGAAAAGAGGCTTGACACTTGAAGAGGATGACAAGAATCGAAAATGGCTTGAAAACAGCGAAAAGGATCATGCTGAGCTCTTAATGATCGTGGATCTTGAAAGAAACGATCTTTCTAAAATCGCTGCAAAGGGAAGTGTCGAGGTACCGCAGCTATTTCAAATCGAAACCTATCCGACAGTCTTCCATCTTGTGTCCACAGTGACCGCGACGCTTAGTGAAAAGAAAACCGCGGTAGATGTGATAAAAGCGGCCTTTCCGGGTGGTTCGATCACCGGCGCGCCTAAAATCAGAGCCATGCAGGTGATCGACGAGCTTGAGCCCACTGCGAGGAATATCTATACAGGAAGCATAGGCTATATCTCGCAAAATGGCGACATGGACCTTAACATTGTCATCAGGACCATCCTCAGACATAAGGAACACGTGTACTACCAAGTGGGTGGTGGAATCGTCTGGGATTCGATTCCGGAATCCGAATTCGAAGAAACACTTGCAAAAGGTGTCGCCTTAAAAAGGACGTTATATCATGATTCTTCAATTAAAGCATAATAAATTTGCTAATTTAGAGGCTTTCCAGTTTGGAATGGGTATATTTGAAACAATGCTTGTAAAAAACGGAGTGGCGCTTGATTATGACGCCCATCTTGATCGGTTGAACCGTTCTCTTTCCTATTTTGGAGTTAGGGGTCATGTTGAAGCTGGGGAGGTTCAAGCCTTAATGTCCCAACGCTTACAAAGCGTAAGCGGTTCAGAGGATGATTGTTCCGTTGTCAAGTTGATCGCCTATCTGGAAGGTGAAGACGCCTATCTGGATGTCGTTGAAAAAAACTATCCCTACACTATCGAAAAATTGAACGGCTGCTTCAAAATATCCCTATCATGGGCTATGCAGACAACGACAAATGAGCTCAATTACCATAAGACGACAAATTACTTTGAGCGCCTCAGACTTTTGAGAGAGGCGAATAGACAAGGCTTTGACGAAGTGGTCAGACTCAATGAGTTTCAACAGGTGGCAGAAGGGGCGAAAACGAACATTTTTATCAAGAAAGACGGTATATGGTTCACTCCTTCGCTTGAGTCCGGTATCTTACCGGGTATTGCTAGAGAGTACTTTATTGGTATAATGAAACAGCAAGGGGTTCCGATTATTGAAACGGTTATCACTAAAGAGGAACTGCATACAGCGGATAAAATAGCACTTTCAAATAGCCTGATCGGTCTGGTCGAAGCAACATTGACGGACTTAAAGGGCGCTGACACCGAAATCGGTCAGCTACGAAATACTTATTTTGGGAGGATTAAATGAAAGACGTTAAATTGATTTTGAATGATGTGGTAGAAGAGTTGAAATCAGATGCGAATGTTCTAAGCATATCGCTCATAGGCAGTGCTTCAACAAGGCCTGACTCCCTTGATAAGGTCAGTGATATCGACTTATTTGTAGTAAAGGAAGTATCAAGCGGTTTTGAAAGGGAAGTCAGGATTGTCTCTGGTAAGGAGTTTGACATCTCCTACATTGATGTGGACGACCTTAATAAACTGATCATCAAGGACAATCACTTCTGGATCAATATTCTTTCAAGAGCGAAACATCTCTTTAAAAGAAATACGTTGATCGAGGGTTATTTTCAGCTGGCCAACAAGATCTATATGAACGGTCCCACTCCGCTTTCTGAAAGTGATATCAAGTACATCCGTTTTAAAATGACAAAAAAACTTGAAGATCTTGAGCACAGAATGGATAAATCGGTTGTGTTCCAGTATTTAGCCGGTGTATACCTGCCACAGATACTCGCGTCGTACTTTAAACTTCAGAACACGTGGGTACCGCGAGATAAAAAAATGATTGATTTACTGTTTGATGTTGATTTAATATTGTATGAGTTGGTAAAAGGATCATACAAAGCGGAAACTTCAAAAGAGCACCTGCGTCTTATCGACGATATCGTGATTTATATTTTAAAACCATATGGTGGCAAATTAGCACAACTTGACCGTTGTCACCTGCCAATTTACGAATAAAAGAGGAAATAGACATGGATAAACCAAGAATTGAACGTGCCGTAAGAGAAATACTAGAAGCGATGGGGGAAGATCCGGATCGTGAAGGTCTTGTCGATACGCCTAAGCGAATTGCCAAGATGTATGAAGAGATTTTCGCCGGACTCAACGAGGATCCGGGTAAGCACCTAGAAGTCTTCTTCCAGGAAGAGCAGCACAGCGAGCTTGTACTTGTGAAGGACATTCCGTTTTACTCGACTTGCGAGCATCATTTTGCTCCTTTCTTCGGTAAGGCTCATGTCGGATACATCCCTAAGGATGGTCGCTTGACCGGACTGTCAAAACTTGCCAGGGTGGTGGAAACCGTCGCAAGAAGACCTCAACTTCAAGAGCGACTGACATCTACTATCGCTGATACGCTAGTGGACAAGCTCGATCCCTATGGAGTTATTGTCGTTGTCGAAGCAGAACATATGTGTATGACAATGCGCGGCGTGAAAAAGGCCGGATCTCAGACGATCACATCTGCCGTTCGAGGTACTCTTGAGAAAGATGCGAAATCAAGAGCGGAAGCGATGTCGCTTATTCAGTTTAGGAGTAGGTAGCAATGAAAGAAATACGTTTTAAGGACAGGACGCTCATGATCGGTGAGAGAACACTGATCATGGGAATCCTCAATGTGACTCCTGATTCCTTTTCGGACGGTGGCGACCATCACTTGCCGCAACTGGCTCTTAAGAGAGCTATGACGATGATCAGTGAAGGTGCCGATATCATTGATGTCGGTGGAGAGTCCACCCGACCTGGATCTGAACTCGTGACTGAGGCGGTTGAACTTGAAAGGGTGATCCCTGCTATCGAGCTGCTTTCAAGGCATACCGATGCGATCATTTCCATCGATACCTATAAGGCCGCAGTCGCAGACAAAGCGCTCTCCAAAGGTGCACATATCATCAACGATGTGTGGGGGTTTCAAAAAGACTTGGAAATAGCGGCAGTCGCAGCAGAGCATCAGGCGCTGAGCATATTGATGCACAACCAAGTCAACACGGAGTACCACATAGATATCCTGGATGAGATGAAGCGTTTTTTTGATGTTTCTATCAACCTGGCACTAAAGGCAGGACTTGATGAGTCTAGGATCATGTTGGATCCTGGAATAGGGTTCGGTAAAACGCCGGAGCAGAATATTCAAGTGATGTCCAGATTGAGTGAAGTGGTGGCGTGGGGGTATCCTGTACTGCTTGGAACCTCACGCAAGTCGATGATAGGAAAGATTCTCGACCTGCCTCCTAAAGAAAGAATAGAGGGAACGCTTGCTACAACCGCCCTTGGAATTCAAGCCGGTGTCGACATAGTAAGGGTTCATGACATAAAAGAAAATGTAAGGACAGCACTTGTATCCGACGCGATCGTCAGGGGGTATCAACCATGGATAAAATAGCAATATCCGGAATCAGAGTGATGGGAACCCACGGAGTGCTGGAATCTGAAAAGCAACTTGGCCAACCTTTTGAAGTGGACCTGGAGATGGTTGTGGACCTGACAGATGCCGGAGTATCCGATGACCTGTCAAAAACAATCAACTATGCGCTGATCTATACGATTGTAGAAGATGAAATCGGTAATAGATGTTATGACCTGATTGAAAAACTTTGCTACAAAATCGTTCAGAGGATTCTTGCCTTCGACCAGCGGATCGAGAAAACGCAAGTGACTGTCAAGAAGCCTAACGCTCCTATCTATGGACATTTTGACCATGCCAGCGTGACAATAAGAAGAGGAAGAAATGAGATCGATTTATCTGAGCTTAGGGAGTAACATGGGTGATAAGATAGCGCTTATCGATGAGGCTATTTTAAAAATTCAAGACCTTGGGATCGATCTGATCGCTAGGTCCAAGTATTATCAGAGCCTACCCCAGGGGTATGTTGAACAAGATGTGTTTGTCAACGTGAGTATTCTGATCGGCACCGAGTTGGAACCGGAACTTCTGCTAAAGGAGCTTCAGCGTATTGAACTGGAGCTCGACCGTAAAAGGGTCATCAGATGGGGGCCGCGAACAATTGATATTGACATCATTTGGATTGATGGGTATAGTAGCGATAGCGACTTTTTGACAGTGCCACATCCTCGAGCATTCGAAAGGGCATTTGTCGTGGGTCCGATGTACGACTTACCTATAAATGATGAGGCTTTAAAGCGGAACATGAGCTCAGCTTGGCCCAAAATAAAGGATCAAGGGATCCAGGAGTATTATTATGACTATAAGAGCGTTAAATCCTAAGGAAAAGACACAAGTAAAAATAAACGATATGATCATCGGTGGTAAAGAACCGATTATTTTCGCAGGTCCTTGTTCGGTTGAATCTGAAGAGCAGATTTTTTTGATCGCCAAAGAACTGAAACGGATCGGAGTACATTTTTTAAGAGGCGGAGTTTTTAAGCCAAGAACCAGTCCTTATGCTTTTCAGGGACTTGGAGAAGAGGGCCTTGTTTACATGTCTAGGGCTGCAAAGGTCTTTGAACTTCCTATCGTCACAGAAGTCATGCAGGAAAAAGACATCGAGCTTGTTTCAGAACATGCGGACATCCTTCAAATCGGTTCGCGAAATATGTATAATTATTCACTTTTAAAGGAAGTAGGGAGACTCAAAAAGCCTATTCTCCTAAAGCGAGGCATGTCTGCCACGATCAATGAATGGGTGCTTGCGGCAGAGTATATCGCTTCGATGGGCAATGACCAGATCATCCTTTGCGAGCGTGGAATAAGAACCTTTGACGACTATACAAGAAATACGCTGGATTTGGCTGCGGTTCCTATCATGCAGGCCGAAACCGGACTTCCTGTAATCGTCGATCCAAGCCATGGCACAGGAATAAGACAGCTGATCGAACCAATGAGTAAGGCTGCTCTCGCCTGCGGTGCGGACGGCCTGATGATAGAAGTTCACCCAGATCCCGACCACGCCCTGAGTGATGGACCCCAATCCATACCGCTGCATGATTTTGAAGGGTTGATCCGTCGAGTACTCAATAAAGCGTAAGCTGGTGCGTTTGAGGAGTAAATTATGACTTTTATTAAAGAAATGATGAAAAGGACGAATATGCATCATGTGACAGCATTCGCAGCGCAGATGGCATATTTTTTCTTTTTATCCGTTTTTCCATTTATCATTGTTTTTGTTACGATTGCAGGTAATATGCTTGATGTCTCTGAAGTGTCCAACTGGCTGATTGAGTTCAGAGGCATACCGGAAGCCATAAAGAAGCTTGTACTCGATTTTGTGGAAATCGCCAATCAAAGCCAATTGCCGATCGTGTCCACTTCTTTCTTGTTCATCCTATGGTCTACGAGCAAGGCTTATTATGCCATGTCCCATGCCTTTAACATCGCTTACGGAGCTAAGAGCTCGCCCAACTATTTGATTGAACGTGTGAAGGGGCTTGTCTATACCTTGATGCTTGTGATGGGGCTCTTAGGAGCGATTGTGCTACCGGTGTTCACAAAAAATGTCTTGACCGCTATTTTAGATCTTGTCAAGTTTCCCATTGAATGGGCCTTTGGCGCAGTCGTCCTGAAATGGGTGTTTTATGTGTTGTTTCTGTTTTCCATACTCAGCGGGACCTATTATGCGATCCCTTTCAGAAAGAGAAGCTTTAAAAGCATCTTGCCTGGAACCTTGTTCACCATGGTGGCGTGGTTTATCACAGCCAACGTCTTCAATCTGATCATTTTGAGATTCGCAAGGTTCTCACTTGTTTATGGAACCCTTGCAAGTGTTGCGATTGCAATGATTTGGCTTTATTTCATGTCAAGCAGCATGATCTATGGAGCTGAGATAAACGCCTTGATTGAAAAAAACAAAAATAAAATCAGTAAACCTGTTTAAACTGAATTGTACGGGGTAAATAGTTATTGAAGAATTCTTCTTCATGATAGCATAGCCATAGTTTATTGGTGAATTTAACTTATTGTGACCAAGAGTTTTCGAAACAAGTTTTAAGAAGTTAGTTTTGTGAAGTCAGTTTAGAGCTCGTACAAGTGAGATTTACTACGAGCGGGTAAAGAAACAAGTTTTTTGAAGTAAGTTTTAAGAAGTGAGTTTTTAGAAGTAGTTTTTTGAAGTATGTTTTGGAAGTACGTTTTGGAAGTTAATTAATTGAATAGAATGACTATGCTATCATTATTTGCAGGGGGGACCATTAGGTCCCCCCTTTTACCGTGCAATAGAGTAAAACGTTAAAGACACAATCATTTGTTTTCAATGGCATAGGGACCAGTAAGACATATAAAAAAATGTCTATGCTAAAAATTCTTAAATGATGAAAGAGTTTTAGAAAAACCCGGCTAACAAGTTGACAACCTTATTTCAGAGGAGTACTATGATTGAGGTTCTAAAAACAAGTTATGGGGGGCACCAAATGGAAAATCAGCTTATTGTCGGGGTAGCAATCTTTTGTATTACCTACTTATTAATCGTATCGGAGAAAGTGAATCGGACCTCGATCGCCATATTCGGAGCAGTGATGATGTTGGTTCTGAATGTCGAGATACAGGAAGTCGCATTTGAACATATAGATTTCAATACGATTTTTTTACTGGTAGGCATGATGATCATCGTCACGATTATGAAACGCACAGGCATATTTGAATACATGGCGATAAAGATCGCAAAAATAGCCAAAGGGGATCCTTGGAAAATCGTTTTTCTTTTTTCAATCCTGACAGGCGTATCATCCGCACTACTTGATAATGTGACAACGATCTTGCTTGTCGTTCCTGTGACGATCGTAATCGCAGAGACACTGCATCTCAATCCGATTCCATTTTTAATACCCGAAGTACTGATTGCCAATATCGGCGGTACTGCGACCCTTATCGGTGATCCACCCAATATCATGATCGGCAGCGCCACAGGACTTGGCTTCTTGGATTTCTTCGTAAACCTGGCTCCTGTCGTAGTTGTGATCGTAATTGTCAGTATGTTCATTTTGAAAAAAATATATAAGCAAAAGTTGGTCTGCGAGGAAAAATATAAGGACGAGATACTCTCGATGAACGAGCATTTGGCGATAAAGAACAAGCCGCTGCTTGTTAAAAGTCTGATTGTCCTATCTATCACGATCTTAGGATTCCTTTTGCATCAGTCATTGGGCTATGAATCCGCTACTGTCGCGCTCTTCGGCGCTGCGACCCTTCTTCTGTTCAGCAAGATTGATCCCGAAGAGATCTTGCATGAGGTGGAATGGCCGACGATTTTCTTCTTTGCGGCGCTTTTCATTTTGGTGGGAGCCTTAGAAGAAGTGGGGGTTATTGAATTCCTTGCTGAAAAAATGTTATCATTAACAAATGGGAACGAAATGGCCACTGTGCTGATCGTACTCTGGGTTTCTGCGATCGCGTCATCCTTCCTGGATAATATTCCATTTGTGGCGACGATGATTCCGCTGATCACCAATATGGGTGAGATATCTGGGATGAATGTGACTCCGCTGTGGTGGGCGCTCGCGCTTGGAGCATGCCTAGGCGGCAACGGTACCATGGTAGGCGCGTCTGCAAATGTAATTGTCGGCGGAATGCTTGAGAAGCATGGTTATAAGTTGAGTTTTGTCGACTTTATGAAGGTCGGTTTCCCGATTATGATCGTATCAGTGAGTATATCTACGGTATATATGATGGTTGTTTACTTATAGGAGGAGTCATGATGAGGAAGTTAATCGATGCGGAAGTGACACTACAGACGATGAAGCTCGTGCAAATGGGTGCGAAGGTTCAGGTAATTAGCAGTAAAATGTGTTATGTGAAATTTGATTTATCAGGATTCAAGGTAGAATACGCATATAACATCAATAAGCACGGCAATTACTTTTTAGAACGTATCGCCCCTTATCCGCTGCCGCTTAGGGAGTTCGATAGGGAAGAAGCCGTCATCGACATCATAGCGATCGATCTTGAGCAGTTTAAAAACGCGATAAAGAGTCATAACATTGAAGATTTCATCAATATCAATAGAAAACTGACACAGACGATCAAGAAATTTGAAGACCTGTTCCTGTATTACAATGTGCCAACGGTTGAAAACGAACTGATTTTCAACAAGCTTCAGGAAATAGACGACGAAATCGAACTGGTAAAACGTACGGCTCAAAGGATTTACTTCAAAAAAGAGCCAGAGAACCTTTAAAAAACATATAAATAATTTAAAAACCCTGCATGCCGCGTTAGATTACGTGGCATGCAGGGTTTTTCCTATTGCTTTCGCATTACAAAGATTGTGTATGCTACAAACGCGGTTGCCAGCATCACAAGCAGCAGGTTGTGGAACAGCGCCGGTAGTTCTACGACAACTATTGTCGACCAAATCATAAATGCTGCGATGATGCCTGTGATCATTCTCATGATTCTGGTGCCCACCGTCTCTTTATTCGATCGCTCTCCTCTGCTTGCCTTTACTTTCTCGCTATACTTCACCAAGTCGAATTTCGCCATGTTTGTCCCTCCATAGCTAAATTATGAGGAATATTCAGAAAAAAAGCAAGGCATATTATTAAAGCTGTGGTTGCAAGGACAATATTGGGTATAGCATAAATAAGTCAATAAGAAGGGGGAATGAAAAATGTCTGTACACTATGGTTACAACTATAAGCTTGCTTTGATTAAAAAACTCAAGTCCATGTATGGAAAAGAACTGGAGCACTTGGAATTCGAAAGAGCTCAAAGAGCGCAGCTTGACGAGGCGGAGGATCTGATTTTGTCCTTCTTTGGCGCTTCAAAAGATGAACTCCTGGAACTTGAGGTCGCTTCTGTGGGAGAGGTGCTCTATCAAGAGTATGAAGACGATTATATCGTCAGATTGACCATTCACGAGAATTATATTCAGTTTACAAGAAAACCGACTGCCATCGAAATTGAACTTGGACAATGGAACGAGGAAGACCAGCATGCGGAATCAAGCGTGGTAGCCTATATCATTCCTGGTGAAAAGAAGTGTAAACTCAAAAAAATCGGTAAGGTCCATGATGGGTCGAATTTTGACGAAAATGTGATCAACAGTTATGTGAGACAAGCATTCGAGTCGATTTTAGAACCGGACAACTAGACAAACCACAATGGTGTGTGATATAAAGTAAGGGTTCTTAAATTTGAAACAGAAGGAGCGACCATGACCTTATCACACATAGTAGCCGTTTCAAAAAACGGCGTCATTGGAAATAAAAACGATATACCTTGGCAGATTCCAGGCGAATTGGAGCGATTTAAAGCATTGACCATGAACCGTACGGTCATCATGGGAAGAAAAACCTATGAGTCCCTGCCTAAAAAACTTATCGGCAGGGAGATAATCGTAGTTTCAGCCACACTTGAAGCCACAAAGGACTACAGGGTGGCAAGGTCTGTCAGCCAAGCCCTTGAGCTTACGACAGGCCTTGAGGAAGTGTTCATCGCAGGAGGCGGACAGCTCTATCTGCATACGGTGGACCTGGTGGACCGGATCTATTACACGCATGTACATGAGCATGTCGAAGGAGACGTCACTTATCCCTTGCACGTTTTAGATGGTTTCAATAAGGTGTATGAAGAGTACGTGAAGGCGAACATCGATTATACCTATGCCACATATGAACGCAAAAAAGAACACCTGTGATTAAGGTGTTCTTTTCAATTCGTTGTTATTTCAGTATGCTGTAATGAAGCTCATCGTCCCCGATGATCCAAGTGCCGTTAAAATGGCTTCTAAGGGTATTTAGGCTTGAATCAAGTAATTGCCTGAACTCGATGGCTTTATCATTGTATAGGGGGGATTCGCCCTTTAGCTTTAGGAATACGTCGTAACAGTATTCTGTTTCTTCGGTCGTCTGCATGATATGGACTTCGAGCTCCAGGGGATGATCCTTGATCTCTATTTGGTATCTCGCCTTACCTGAAAAAAAAGCGTTGTTCTCAAAAGGTGAGATCGTCCCTTTGATTTTGACCGATCCCGCAGAGCAGGTCTCAAAAAAATGCTGTAGGCTCCGCTCATTGTCAAAACTGCTTTTGATCTTGTTGAAGTCGGTGTTGACTCTTGTCTTGCAAAGTATAAAATTCAAACTATCACCTCAATTGTTTTTTAAGCCGGATTCGTGTACTATATAGTATGAGAATAAGAAAAAGAGGAAACTATGTCAATCAATCATATTATACTTAATGGAACAGTTATTACGCAAGATGAATATAACGAGGAGCTATGCGTGTTTTATGAGGTGGTTCGTGTAAAAAACCGCGCGCTCATGTTTTTGGAAGACCATATCATAAGGCTCAACCATTCACTCATGCTTGCAGGTATAGACCTGATGATCACAGTCGAAAATGTCAAGTCGGACCTTGCGAAGTTGTTTTCTGTAGATGGCATCAGGAATCAAAATGTAAAATACGCGGTGAGCGTTCAAGGCGACCTGTTGACAACGGCGCTCTACTATACCAAATCCACTTATCCCCATTTGGACGCATACAAAAAAGGTGTCTCGGTTAAAACAGTTTCATTTGAAAGAGAACACCCTGAGATAAAACAGTTGACTACTGGCATGCAGGCGATCAGAGAAAGCCTTTTGGAAGATGACGCATATGAGTATCTGCTGGTCGATCATGAGGACACTATTTTGGAAGGCACGAGAACAAACGTGTTCTTTGTCAAAGACGGTCAGGTGATTACAGCGGATACGCATAAGGTGTTAGGCGGTATTACAAGACATCATGTGGCCGACCTGGCAAGACGCGACTACCTTCTTGTGGAGTCTGCGCTCCCTTTAAAGTCCTTGTCTCAGATAGAGGCTGTCTTCCTTACAGGAACGTCGATCGGCGTATTGCCGGTAAGCTGTGTGGATGATATGCCTTATGATTCAGCTTGTCATCCTGTAGTCTTGTCGCTAAAAGAAGCCTATGAAAAGTGTGCCCAGGACTATATCTTATCTCATCAGTTACCGAACGATTAAAACTGTAACTTTAGCATGATGCACCACTTTGTTGGTGACGCTGCCAAGTAAGAAACGCTTAAATGCCTTCATGCCGTGGGTACACATGATGATCGCATCGCATTCGTATTCGTCTGCGGCCTCAAGGATGGCATGCGCCGGATCACCGATGGAAAATTCGGTGGTTACCTTGAAGGGAACATCGGTAAAATAGTTGGACGCGTGCGCCAAAATTTCTTGCGCGATCTTTTCAGGGTCGATCTGAGGCTGGTTGTAAGCGACAGGGTCGTTCACCCAAGCGATGGATGGCGCAATATCCTGAGCGTTAAAAAGAATTACTTCTGATTGGAATTTGCTAGCGATGTTTTTCACATAATCAATTGATTTTTGACACGTTATGGTACCATCGATCGGTACGAGAATTTTAGTAAACATATCATCACCCCTTTGTTATTGTATACCCGAACTACTATCGTACAAACGGGGTAAAGGAGTTAATATGAGACAGAATAAGACAAAAAAACTAGTACTTTTGGCAATGTTCATTGGAATCGCATTGATGCTCAACTATTTCGAAAGGTTTATTCCGATCGCGATCACAATACCCGGTGTTAAGCTTGGACTATCGAATGTGGTCTCGCTTGTAGCCTTAAGTCTGTTCGGCTTTTACGAAGTGCTGGTACTCGTCATTTTAAGGACGCTCCTGAGCGCGACGTTTTATGGAAGCATTTCTGCAATGATGTTCTCGATGGCCGGCGGCATATTCAGCCTGGTGGCCATGTGGAGTCTTTACAGATATAGGGGCAAGTGGATTTCGACAATCGGTATCAGCGTGGCTGGAGCGGTCTTTCATAATATCGGGCAAGTCAGTGTCGCTGTTTTGATCTTAAAAAGCGCCGCAATCTATGCTTACCTTCCCATGTTACTTGTTTCTGCGATCATCACCGGTGTTTTGATAGGTGTGGTTGCAGATAAGACAATCAATGTGATGGGAACGCATGCTAAAAGTTATCTGCCTAAAAATTAGTGCAAGATTAGAAAGTTCATTTGGGAAGCCTGGAACACCTAGAAATAGGTGTTCTTGTTTTTGCTTAGATTAGAATAGGATTAAATGCATTGAAAACACTAGGTTCTGGTGGTATCATTATTGCAATAAGAGATTAAGAAAGAGGTGAGCATATGAACGGACTATACAGATCGAAAAAAGACGTGGTTATTGCAGGAGTCATTAGCGGATTATCAAACTATACAGGAATAGACGTAGCCATTCTCAGAGTGTTATATGCTGTGTTTACCGTGTTCTCCATGGGGGCAGGTATCATGATCTACGCTGTCGCAGCGCTTGTCATACCCAAAGCGCCTGAAGGATGGGACGACGAATGCGAAGAGAGAAGAAAAGATCGTGCTCCGATGCCTGATAAGAACATACTGATCGGTGGAGCTGTAGTGCTTTTTGGAGCATCCATGCTACTTAAGGTATTGTTCAGCTGGGTGAACTTCAACATGGTGTTTCCATTTGTACTGATTGCGGCAGGTTTGTTCTTTGTTTTTAAAAGACGATAGGAGGCGCCGTGATGTCTAAATCTAAAGTAATATGGGGCTTCCTCCTGATCGTAGTAGGCGTGGTCGCCCTCTTGATCAACATGAATATCATAGGTTTCGGGATTGTCAGCGCAGCCATAGCGATCTGGCCGATTTTTATCATCGCCTTCGGTCTTGGGATCATTTTCAAGAAGAGCGGTGTGATCCAGCTCATTATCTGGATAGCGGTAGCCGCAATCCTTATCTACTTCAGTATCTTTGGAAACCGATACGATTTTATCAGAAATGCGGATACGGTAATCAGATTCCCTGAAAACATAGAAGCGGTAAGCACAAAGGAGATCGTGCTCGATGAGATCTCCTCTGAGACGGTCGATTTGCAGATAGACATCGGTGTGGGTGAGGTCATCATCAACAGTACGGACAGTCAGTTTTTCAAGGCGCAGGTACCCGACGAGTTGACAGCGGTTGAAAGCGATAAGGATCGTGTCCATGTAAGCAATAAGGACAATAAGTTTTGGATGATCAAACCTTCGAATATGGTCTATGAGCTGGCGCTTAGTGAAGCTAAGATATGGACGATCGAACTGAACGTAGGTGCTGTTGACGCCTTGATGAACTTGGAAAACCTATCCGCCTCAAGGGTGGTCGTGAACTCGGGTGCGGGCAATTACCGTGTCGTATTGGGAGACAAGCTCGAAGAGGTCTACCTGGAGATGAATACTGGAGCCGGAGACATGACTGTCGTTGTACCGAGTGAGGTCGGTGTGAAGCTTGTTGTAGAGAGTTTCATCATGGATGTCAATTTCCCAGATTCGACTAAAAAATCAGAAAACGTGTACTACAGCAAAGGATACGATGACGCATCGATTCATGTCGAAATTGTTGTAAATTCAGCAGCAGGTGCTATTTCGCTAGTAAGAGAGTGACAGGATGGCTTAGCCACCCTGTTTTTTTGATTTTGATTGTTATTTCGTTAACAAAATATATCTGATTTAAAAAGCTAAATGTAAAAACATGTCTTGTAAGGAAGAGGTTATTGAAGTAGAATAAGCTTGAATAAAGGTGAACTATGTTCAAAATTACTAGTTCTTATTAATAAAAGAATCTACAGGTTTTAATATTTTAAAGGTTAATCATATGATAGAAAGTTAACAAAAGAGGTGCGATGATGAAAGAAGTAAAAGAACTTACGACGATGTCTGCCATAAAAGCATATTCCGATCCTTTTAGAATGATCATACTCAAGACTTATTATAAATTTTCGAGACCGGCGACCGTGAAGCAGATTGCCGACGATATGTCGGAAGTGCCTGCCAAAGTCCATTATCACGTGAAAAAACTCCTGGAATCGGACATCCTTCGACTTGTCCATACAAAAGAAGTCAACGGCATACTGGCAAAGTTCTATGAACCGACCGCCAAGTGTTTTGAAATCAAGAACGCCAATTTTAGAAGCAGTGAAATTGAATCGCTGAATTCGAATGTTTCCCACAAGGACATCGCCGAGGTGTTTGACGACCACAAAAAGATTGTTGTGGATTCCTTAAATAGCGGAAGCGATCAGAAAACCTTTATTATGTCATCTGAACTACACTTAAGTAGCGAGGAATACAAGGACTTGGTGGCCTATATCGAAAACCTACATAACGCAAAAAAGAGAAAAAGCGCTAAAAAGACGACCTACAAGTTTTTGACAACATTATCCGCATCGGAGTAAAGAATAACAAATAAGGCGTTTAGACATCTGTTTTTTTGATATAAGAGTAATAGAGAGACTTTTAATGAGAATGAGCAGGTGGGAATATGTTCCATGACTATAAACACGATATACACGTGGATAAAAAACAGAAAAGCTACGGATATCTGACCGGACACATCGACGGGCTTAGTTGGTATGCACTACTCCATAAGGAAGAGGTTCCTTATGGCATTAATCCAATTACCTTAAAACGAGGACTCGGCCGCATCACAAGGCTTTATCTATATGAGGAAAAATCAACCTTTGAAGGTAATCCATTTGCGCCGTCCATGTCGCTTAGAAGAACCATACATGCGGAATTCGAGGACGGATGGAAAATTCTCAATCCCTCCTATATGACCTATATTGAAGAACTGATCCTCTTCATTGAGAGAAGATATTCATTTAGAATCATTAAGTGAGTGCGACTTGACACAAGCCCTATGCTCGAGTACAATTTTAGCATAGTCTGTGAGAAAGAGTAGTAGGCAAGTGGCGCTCCAAAGAGAGGGTATCCTGTGGCTGTGAGATACCTGTGTATGTGCTTGTCGAAGTAGCTTTTGAGATCGGCTCCTGAAAAGTTCAGTAGGGAGTTGCGGGTCATGGCGTTAAACATGCTCAAGTGCTTTTGAATTAGGGTGGTACCGCGGAAATCAACTTCGTCCCTTTGTTGTGGATGGAGTTTTTTGTTTTTTGAAATAATGAGGAGGAATACCGATGAATGTTACAATGGAAGGTCGATATCAGCCGACGGAGTTTGAAGACAAGACCTACGAAAAATGGATGAAAGCAGATGCTTTTAAAGCGACAGTGAACAAGGAAAAAGAACCCTATACGATCGTTTTGCCCCCGCCAAACATCACTGGACAGCTGCATATGGGTCACGCCCTTGACCATACGCTACAGGATATTCTGATCAGATACAAACGTCTGATGGGATTTGAAGCGCTTTGGCTACCAGGCACCGACCATGCGTCTATCGCGACAGAAGTGAAGGTTTGGGACAAACTAAGGGAAGACGGAGTAGACATCCATTCTGTGACTCGTGAAGGATTCTTAGAGCACGCTTGGCAGTGGAAAGAAACTTACGGAGACCGTATTGTTGAACAGATGAAAAAACTGGGCAATTCCTGCGACTGGTCAAAAGAGCGATTCACGATGGATGAAAACTGCTCCCACGCCGTGCAGGACGTGTTCGTGAAATTATACGAAAAAGGATATATCTACAGAGGCTATCGACTGATCAACTGGTGTCCGGATTGCGGCACGTCGCTTTCTGATGCCGAAGTCGAGCACGAGGACAAGCAGGGTAATTTCTACCACATCAAATACTTTGTAAAGGACTCTGACGAGTTCCTGGAGATCGCTACAACTAGACCAGAAACGCTTGTCGGCGATTCTGGTGTTGCTGTGCATCCTGAAGATAAGCGATACGCCCATCTGATCGGCAAGACCGTAATCGTGCCGATTATCGGAAGGGAGATCCCTGTGATCGCGGATTCCTATGTGGATATCGAAACTGGAACAGGTGCCCTTAAGGTTACACCTGCCCACGACCCTAATGATTTTGAACTTGGAAACAGACATGGTCTGGAGCAAATCATCATCATGGACAATGATGCTAAAATGAATAGCGAAGCAGGTCCGTATGCGGGAATGGACCGCTATGAGTGCCGAAAACAGATCGTCAAGGATCTTGAAGCCAATGACCTCCTTGTCGATGTGAAGCCTCATCAGCATAATGTCGGTACTTGCTACAGATGTCACACGGTCGTTGAACCCATGCTGTCCCATCAGTGGTTTGTCAAGATGGAAGAGATGGCAAAACCTGCGCTTGAAGCCCTTCACAGCGATCTTGAGTTCGTTCCTGAAAGGTTCAGCAAGATCTATGTGCATTGGCTTGAAAACATCAGAGACTGGTGTATCTCAAGACAATTATGGTGGGGTCATAGAATACCTGCCTATTACTGCGACGCGTGCGGTCATATTGAAGTAAGTAAGGAAATGCCTGATACTTGCTCGATCTGCGGTTCCAGCAACCTACGTCAGGACGAGGACGTACTCGATACGTGGTTCAGTTCTGCCCTATGGCCGTTTTCTACATTAGGATGGCCTAATGACACTGAAGAGTTCAATTACTTCTACCCTACAGACGTGCTTGTCACAGGGTATGACATCATCTTCTTCTGGGTTGTGAGAATGGTATTCTCAGGTTATGAGCAAACTGGCGTGTCGCCATTCAAGGATGTCTATATCCATGGACTTGTTAGAGACGCCAACGGTAAAAAAATGAGTAAATCCCTAGGAAACGGTGTCGATCCTCTTGAAGTGATCGCAGAGTTCGGTGCGGACGCCCTTAGATTCATGCTGACAACAGGAAACTCTCCAGGAAACGACCAGAGATACCAGACAGAACGTGTGGAAGCTGCCAGAAACTTCGCCAACAAGCTATGGAACGCTTCTAGGTTCGTACTTATGGGTGTGGACAGCTTTGACGACACATTGCCTGAAAAAGATGCGATGACCTTGGCGGACAAGTGGATCATCTCAAGAGTGAATGAGACCATTAAAGACGTTGAGCACAATATGGATAAGTACGACCTGGGTATGGCCGGCGATAAGATCTATGAGTTCGTTTGGAACGAATACTGCGACTGGTTTATCGAAATGGCGAAACCGAGACTCTACGGAGAAGATAAAAAAGCCAAAGAGACAGTAGAACGTGTGCTGATCTATGTGCTTAAAAGGATTCTTGTAATGCTTCATCCCTTCATGCCTTTTATCACAGAAGAAATCTGGTCGAATATCTCTGAGGAGCTTCTAATCACATCCAAGTGGTATGTGGCGGATGGGTCCTTGATCGATGAAGATGCGATTGAAGATATGGCAATTATCATGGATGCCATCAAAAGCATCAGAAACGCTAGAGCTCAGCTTAATATTCCTCCTTCAAAGAAATCACGACTTTTTGTAAAAACTGCGACTAAATCAGAAATTTTCGCATCTCAAAGCGCGTACTTCTCTGGACTTGCGTCAGTTAGCGACATCATCGTCATCGCCGACAACTCGGAGCTTCCGGAAGATACGATTTCTGCAGTTTCGCATCAGGCTGAACTCTTCATGCCTGCGGACGACTTGATTGATTATACAAAAGAAAATGAACGACTTCTAAAGGAACAGGCAAAACTTCAATCGGAGATCGATAGAATTGTGAAGAAGCTTTCAAACCAAGGATTCTTAGCCAAAGCTCCTGAAGAGCTTGTTGCTAAAGAACGTGAAAAGCAAGGTCAATTTGAGGATATGCTTAGAGCTGTCAATGAGTCTCTTGAAAAAGTCGCTGGAAAGTTAGGGTAATCCATGAACTACGAGCAAGCCATACACTATATACATGACACCTATAAGTTCGGGAGCAAATACGGACTTGAAAACATCCGCTTACTTCTTGAGGGAATCGACAACCCTCAAGATGAGCTCCGTTTTATTCATATCGCGGGGACCAACGGCAAAGGGTCGACCGCGAGCTTCATCGCTTACGCACTCATGGAAGCGGGTTACAAGGTAGGCACTTATTTTTCACCCTATCTTGAAAGGTTCAACGAGCGCATCCAGATCAACTGCATGCCGATAGGCGACGAGGACCTCGCCCGTCATACAGGCATTGTGAAAAAAAGCGTGGATGCCATGCTTGAAAAAGGCTGCGACCACCCTACAGAATTCGAAATCGTCACCTCGGTGGGATTTGATTACTTTCATGCCCAGCAAGTGGATATTGTGGTGCTTGAAGTCGGCCTAGGCGGCAGACTGGATTCCACCAATGTGATAAAATCGCCGCTTGCCTCTGTCATCGTCCCTCTTGCGCTGGACCATGTTCAGTACTTAGGTGATACGATCGATAAGATCGCTTACGAAAAAGCCGGTATCATCAAAGAAGGCTGTCCTGTGGTGACTACGGTTCAAGAAGAGGATGCGCTCGAAGTGATTATCGCTAAAGCGGATGCAGTCGGTGCGCCATATCATTACTCGGACTACCGCACTGTGAAAAACACACAATTGTCACGAAGTGCGACGACCTTCACCTATAAGGACGTGGATTTCAAGATCAGGCTTTTGGGGGAACATCAGATTCAAAACGCATGTACGGCATTTGACACCTTAAGTATCCTGAATGAGGGCAAGCAAATACAGATAGATGTTAAAAACATACTTGATGGCTTTGATAAGACAAGATGGATGGGTAGGGTCGAACAGGTCTCTGACAATCCAGTGGTGATTATCGACGCTGCGCATAATTTGCACGGTGTTCAAAGTTTGGTCAAGGCCATAGAGACTTATCAGCCTGAGGGTTCGCGAATCGCGATATTCGGTATGATGGCGGATAAGGCGGTATCCGATGTGGTCGGCGAAATAATCGGTAAATTCGAAAAAATCTATTTAGTCGAACCCGATAATCCAAGAGCGATGAAGACTTCTGAGCTGAAATCCGAGATCGAAAAAGCAGGTTTTGGCGGAGAAATCGTCGAACTCGATCGGGTAAGCGATGCTGTGGAAGTCATTAAAAGTTATAAAAACAAAGAGGTGAACATCTACTGCTTTGGAAGTTTATACTATATCGGCGAAGTCAGAAAAGTTCTAACAAGTGAGGCTTTCTAATCTTTTGTGAGTTTTTTTTTGAAAAAAGGCTAGCATTTTATTTTAAAAAGATGTATCATAGAGTTAACCTTGCAGTATTAAGTATCAGTATTACCACAGGGATTTGATTGCACCAATGCTTCAAATTTTTATTGTGAATTACAATACAGCTTAATAGTGAATAAGGCAATAAAAATTTGGAGGTACTCATTATGAACGGTACAGTAAAATGGTTCAACGCAGAAAAAGGTTTTGGTTTCATCACTTCTGAAGATGGTAATGACGTTTTCGCTCACTACTCACAAATCAAAAAAGATGGTTACAAAACTCTTGAAGAAGGCGAAAAAGTAACTTTTGACGTAGTAAACGGCCCTAAAGGTCCTCAAGCTGAGAACATCAACGTAGTTGACTAATTTCTAAAGCTTAAGCCCTACACATCATGTGTAGGGCTTTTATTTTTTGCGAAAATCAAAGGGTGGCACTAAATCTGCGCTCCATTATTTCAAAATCCACGTATTTGTGATACAATCACAAAGCGAATAAGAATAGGAAAGTGGGAATGTGGAATGAGTAAAGGCTATGTCGTGGTGTTCGGAGCTTCTGTAGTTGATATTTTTGGTTTTAGTTCAAATAAGTACAGACCGTATAACTCTACACCTGGTAGGGTGAAGATGTCATTTGGAGGCGTATGCAGGAATATCGCAGAAAACCTCGCAAGAGTTCAAGTGGACACCCGTTTCATATCGGTTGTCGGAAATGACGAAAAAGGTAGGAGTATGATTGAACATTCAGAGCTGATCGGCTATGACATGTCAGAGACCTTGGTACTTAAGAACGGAGGAACGCCGACCTATCTGGCGATTCTGAACGAAAAAGGCGAAATGGTGTCGGCCATTGCGGACATGAGCGCCATCGCTGAACTGAATACCTCATTCATTGATGAGAAGGCGCAAATCATAAGGGGTGCCGACTATGTGTTTGTCGATGCGGACAGTCCTCAAAATCTTGAGTACATGCTGGATACCTTCAGCGGGTCTACAAAGTTCATCTTGGATCCGGTATCCGCTGAAAAGGCGATCTCCATCAAACATCTTTTAGGTAAGTTTCATACGATCAAGCCCAATAGATATGAAGCGGAAGTGCTTGTCGGGTTTGAAATCGAGTCGGATGACGATCTGAGAAGGGCGGGAGATTTTTTCCTTGATCAGGGGGTTAAGAACGTATTTATCAGCTTGGACTCTGAAGGCATCTACTTTACAGATGGAGTAAGACACTTGAAGATCACCGCTGAAAATGTTTCAGTGTGCAATGTCACCGGTGCGGGGGATTCCTTTGTCGCGGGCTTAGGTTATGGTTACATGTCGGATACCGACATTGTCACGACCATCAAGCGTGCGATGACGATGTCGAATATCGCGATATTGAGTGACGAGACCATTAATCCTGACCTGTCTCCTGAATTCGTCGATCGTCTGATCAGCGAAACCAAGTGGCTTGTGAGAGACTTGTAATCATCCGCTAAATCATAAAAAGGCCAAAGCATATGCTTTGGCCTTTTTTGCGTGAATGGCTTTATTTGGTGAACACGCCGACCAGTTCAAGCTCGTCGACGATCGCAGGGCTATGGGGTGAGCCTTGCATGAAGTCCGTTAAGTCCTTGCCTGCTTTGATACCATCCCGATGGACTCCATCCTTCCATGAACCGATAGCGCTGACATCATAAACTTTACCGCTTACGGCGATCAGCGCAGGTTTGCCGTCTGTGCCGTCATAATAGGAAAGGGTCTGCTGATTGAAGCTGACGGTTCTGGGCTGTCTATTTCCTTCCCGGTGCATTCTCATCAGCATGGTGGCGGCTTCGGCCCTTGTGGCAAAGGCCGTCGGTCTGAAGGTGTTGTCCTTATAGCCTCCGATGATTCCCGACCCGTAGGCGGTGTAGCTGGTCTCCAGATAAAAGGAATCCATCGATGTGAAATCCTTTAAAGATAATGAAAAGGCGTAAGGATATGGTGTAGGATTGTCAGCGGCTTTTGCGATCATGTAAGCCATTTCCTGTCGGCTGATGGGTTTGTCCAAATCGTCAAAATGCTTGTAGGGCAAGTAGCCCTTATCCACCGCAGTGTTTACATACCGCTGGGCCCAATGACCTGTGGCCGCGGTGACGGCATCGGCTTTGAGTACGACAAGGATCTTTGTGAACTCGCCGCGTGTGATCGTGTTGTCTGGCCTGAACGTTCCGTCGCTATAGCCGTTGACGGCTCCGGACTGGACAAGCGCGTTGATGTCATCTGCCGCCCAATGTTTGCTCGCATCGTCGAACATGGCAAAAGCAATGCTTGTAACAAGTAAAAGAATGACTATCGTTAGTGCAAAAATGTGTTTTTTCATGTTTTTCACCTCTTCATCATTATACCCTCAATAGGCTAACCATTACCAGTGAAAACGCTTCGTTGAAATACCTCTGACATACCAACCGTATATGGATTGACACGGTCTGAGCCTCTGTTATAATAGGTTTAATTTAATAGTACTTATCAAGAGCGACTGAGGGACAGGCCCTATGAAGTCCGGCAACCTGGCGATGCCAAGGTGCTAAATCCTGCGGTGAAACCGACAGATAAGCTAGATCGACTACTCTAATTTATCTTGGAGTAGTTTTTTTATTAATTGGGACTAATTGAGGGCTGGGTGAGAGCGTATGATGTGCAAGATTGAAATAACGTATGACAGTAAGACGGTGCAAAAACCTTTGATCTATGAAATGACAAAACGATACGACATCGTCTTTAACATTTACCGCGCGATCGTGGATGAGCAGTTCATGGGGCATCTGATTCTTGAGATCGAAGGGGCTTCAAAAGCGGTGAATCAGGCGATCGAGTTTCTTGAACTTGAAGGGGTGCAGGTGGAGATCATCCAGACACAGATCGTAATTGACCGGCTTAGGTGCCACCAGTGCGGGGCATGTGCGGGGGCATGTTTCACTAGAGCACTCAAAATAGGTGAGGACAGTGGACTGATTTTTGATAAATCCAGATGTATCAGTTGTTATAATTGTATAGAGGCCTGCGATGTCCAGGCGATAGAAAAGGGGTAGGAATGAAGATTAGCAAAATACTGGAGGAAAAGCCGTTTTCGTTCTCGTTTGAGGTATTTCCGCCAAACGACGATACAAAACTGCCAAAGCTCCTATCGACAACGAACAAGCTACATTCTTTGGATCCCGATTTTATCAGTGTGACCTACGGCGCGCTGGGAGGGACGAAAAACAACACCTTTTCGATCGCGAAGAACATTAAGGACATTCAGAACATGAATGCGGTGACGCACCTGACCTGTGTGAACATGACCAAAGCTGAAGCTGCCCAAACTCTCCATTCGATGAGGTATTTCGGCATCGAGAACATCTTGGCCCTGCGGGGCGACAAGGGTGAAACTGATGTCCCCGGCGACTTCAGATACGCCTCGGACCTGATCAGGTTTATCAAGGAGACCCAGCCTGACGTGTTTTCCATCGGCGGCGCATGTTATCCTGAAGGACATATCGAGGCGAGAAACCGGACAGAGGACATCTTGAACCTCAAGATGAAATGTGACAGCGGGCTTGATTACCTGCTGACGCAGATGTTTTTTGACAATGAGATTTTTTACGACTTCATGGACAGGCTGACCCTTGCTGGTATACATACCCCAGTCATCGCTGGTGTGATGCCTGTACTTAATGCGAAACAGATACTAAAGATATGCAAGTTTTCGGGAGCGACACTACCGAAGAAGTTTGTGCGCATCATCGAAAAATTCGAGCATAATCCAGAAGCCCTCAGAGAAGCGGGTATCGCCTACGCTTCAGAACAGATCATCGACCTGATCTCTTGGGGGGTCAGAGGAGTGCATCTTTATACGATGAACAGCTTCAAAACCGCCGATCAGATCTGCGGCAATATCGAATTTGTGCGAAGTTCAAGGTGAGCAACCTATAAAAAAACCGTTTGAAGATTTCTTCAAACGGTTTTTGCTTGTGTGTATTATTCTCCGCTGTCGAAGAGTTCGATGATCTTTGCGTACATGCCGACAGCGTCGTCTTTCCACTGCTGGCACATCTCTTTAGCGGTTTTATTGCTTGGAACGCTGAGTGTCAGTTTCACAAGATTATAAGGACCTTCTTTGATTGATAGATCGACCATGTAGTTTCCTTCATCTATCTTTTGGTGTTCGGCCTTGATCAGACGCGACTTTTTCATATCCTTTTTCACGCCGACCATCACATCGTCTATCTTACCGGTGATCGCAGCGCTGATTCGGTCTTTAAAGAAATTCAAGGTGTTTATTCCCTGATCTGTGATCATATAAAGGTGCTCATCGTCTACATCGTGCTCCTCCAGCATGCCGTTTTCGACTAGGTCGAGCGTGTGCTGCTGTAGAGGGAAATATTCGATGAGGTTCAGCGACAACAGGATATCGTTGATTTGTTCGCCTGTTACCGGAACGCCCACCGCATGGTAGCTATATAGCAGGATTAACTTTTCTTTTACTTCTACTCTAGAATCTTGATTAAACATATTTTCACCACTTTATCATGGACACTTAAAGGTTAAGTTCAAACTAAAAATAGTATATCAGAAAACAAGTGAACTTGAAACGAATAAAGATTAAAATTACATGAAATTTTGAAGAAGATACACAAGATATTGTGGGGCAAAGTTATTTCGGCACCAAATAGCCAGTGGCGCTTTAACATCCGCGCAATCTCCGCTATAATGGTGATAGAACCGTTGGAGGTGCTTATGTATTCGATACTTGAAAACGTATTTAAGAGACATCAGATAGATCATTGGGGATTTGCAGACCTAAAGGGCGCGCTCCCGGAAGACTTGAACCACTATAAGACAGCAGTAAGCTTTTATGTTCCTATGTTGACAGCGGTGATCGATGAGGTGGTCGATGCTCCGACGGTACCGTATTTCCATTTGTATCGGACGGTAAACCGTATGATCGATCAAATCAATCTGGAAATCGGTCTTGCACTTGAAAAGAACGGCCATCGGGCCTATCCCATCGCCGCATCCCAGTCGCTGCCTGGAAAAGAACATCATTACGAAGGGCGATTTCAGCATAGGACTGCGGCAAGGCTAGCCGGTTTAGGAAGTATTGGCAAAAGCGCTTGCTTTATCACGCCGACCCACGGACCAAGGGTACGCCTGGGTACGGTGCTGACCACCTACCAGCCAGATCAATATCCAAAGGTTGAAGAGGAGTCGTGCGGGGGCTGCGACTTATGCGCCGCAATCTGTCCTGCCATGGCCATTTACGGTGTGAATTGGCATGAAGGTATTGAAAGAAACGAAATGATTGATGTAAGAGCTTGTTCAAAACACATGCACAGGGCATATCAGCACATAGGACGAGGTGTGGTTTGCGGCCTCTGTTTTTCGGTATGCCCCAAGGGAAGAAAATTAGGGAAGGTAGAGAATAGATGATGTATTTTATGAAATGGGCTGTGGTCCTTCAATTGACAGTTTCGCTCCTAAGCGGTCCGCTGAGCGGGGACGTGGTCGTAAAGAATCAGGGTATAAACGAAGAGGATGCTAAAGCGGTTGCAGAATCGATCGATTATGAAAAGATAGTCGATGAGCATAAACCCAATGAACTGGGTCAGGTGATGATTGTGATGTATCACAATCTTGTGAGTGATCCGAGCAAGGAAGGGTATTACGCAAGAACCCCTGAGAACTTCAAAAAAGATCTGATAAGGCTTTATAGTGAAGGATACGTACCGATCACGATGACAGAACTTGTCACTGGTGATTTTGACGTTCCTGCAGGTAAGACCCCCATCGTGCTGACCTTCGATGACGGACATCCTTCCAATTTTCAGTACCTGGAGGATGGTACCATCGATCCCTCTTGCGTCATAGGAATCTTCGAATCCATGGAGAGGGAGTATGAAGGCTTTGGTGGAAAAGCGATATTCTATGTCAACCAGCCGGTCGTCTTTGGCAACGCGCCGATTGATGCTAATAAAGTCGAGTATCTGCTCACAAGCGGGTATGAACTGGGAAACCACACAGCAGGCCATGTCAATCTGACTGAGGTCGATCAGGAAAAACAGCGGTCGACCATTGTCAAACAGGCTGAGTATCTTGAAGCGCTTAACGGAAACAGCTCCTTTCACTTTTCGGTGCCCTTCGGCCAAAAGCCAAAAGACTATTTTGAACTTGTCAAAGGTGAAGGGTGGCTCGCTCCATATAGAATGGTCAGTTCGGTGAATGTGGGCTGGAATCCCATAAAATCACCTTTTGATACTCGTTTTGACGCATATGACCTAAACCGGATCACAGTAGGTGATGACGACTACGAACTGAACTTCTGGTTGGATTATTTCAAGGACAATCCAGGCAGGCGGTTTATCTCGGATGGACTCAAGGATGTAATCACCATAAACAAAGAGACGATGGAGTACTTGTCTGAAGGGGCAAGCGCTCAAAAACGTGTTTTACTGTATGACGAAGGAGGTATAGAGTGGAAAACCAAATGATTATAATTTTAGTGATGATGTTTTTTATCATCTTGGTATCGATTCAGTTTACCCTGAACAGGCTCTTGTTCCATATGAAAGAAGTCGTAGCCCTATTGCATTTGATTGTCAATCGTCCAAAGTAGGTGGAGAGTGGAACCTTTAAGCAGTATCAAAGAAACACTTGTGCAGGTCGCAGAGGCGATCAGAGCGGCACTCGGCGTCCACGTGACCATCGTCGACCATACCTTTGAAAAGATCATCACGACAAGGGATGAGTCCTTAGGCAGAATCGATGAAGGATCGGCGAATGCGCTCTCCCTAAAGACAGGAGAGCTGCTGTTTATCGACCAGCCAAGAAACCACGTCGCTTGCGCGGCGTGCGGAAACAAAAACAGTTGCAAGGAATTCGCAGAAATCTGCGCCCCTATCGTATCAAAGGATGGAATATTAGGCGTCATAGGCCTAGTCGCCTATGACGAATCCCAAAGGGACTATCTGATCGCCCATAGTGAGGGTGTGAAGAAGTTCGTCGGCGAAATGGCCAAACTGATCGCATCGAAATATAGGGAAACCCTTGACCATCACGCGCTCGAGGTCGCAAGCCGAGAACTTGATCTGCTTGTGAGTCACATGGAGCAGGGGGTGGTCTACACCGATTGCAAGGGAATCATCAAAAGGCTCAACGACTATGTGGAGAACGCCTTTGGATTTACTGTCGGCTCGACGGTACCCGCTGATTTTTTAGCCGCAGCGGAAAATTCGGATCTCAGCCATCAGTCCTTTGTGATCAGTGAACCCAATATGACCAGAGGTATTTTTGATCGCCACACCATAAAGAACGCGACGGGAGAATGCGGATACGTCTTCTTTATCGAGACGCTCAAATCATCGATCTCGAGATACCATGCCCTCGAATCTCAGCCCATGCTTACGCATTTCGATACAATAGAGGGAAGTTCAAAAACCATTCGAGGCGCGATCAACATCGCCATGCGAGCTGCCATGTCCTCATCGACAGTGCTCATCCAAGGGGAGAGCGGTACAGGCAAGGAACTCTTTGCTAGAGCCATCCACAACCACAGCGCGAGAGCGGACTGCGCATTTGTCGCGATAAATTGTGGCGCTATCCCTGAAAATCTTCTGGAAAGCGAGCTGTTCGGATATGAGTCGGGAGCGTTCACAGGAGCCAACACCAAAGGAAAGCCAGGGAAGTTCGAGCTTGCCGATGGGGGGACCTTGTTTCTAGATGAGATCGGCGATATGCCTCTCAATCTACAGGTCAAGCTCTTGAGGGTGCTGCAGGAAAGAGCCGTAGAAAGGCTAGGGTCCAGTGAACCGACCCCCATTGATGTGAGAATAATCTGTGCCACGCACAGGGATCTTGAGCTGATGGTCAAGGAAGGTGAGTTTAGGGAAGACCTGTACTACAGGATTCAAGTACTACCTGTGATGATTCCACCCCTGAGAGAGCGTACAGAGGACATACCGGATCTTGTAAAACAACTGGTGAAACGGAAAAAAGAAAGGTTATCCATCGGTCGAAACATCACGGTAAGCGATGAAGTGATGAAGATGTTCATGACCCATAGATGGACCGGAAACATCAGGGAACTTGAAAATGTGATCGAGTACTCCCTCAATATCGATACAGACGGCATCGTAACAAGTGAGGATCTGCCAAACCGCTTTTACGGGCAGGGAAGCAGAAGGAAATCGGATCGTGGATTCATGACCCTTCAGCAGATGGAGCACGATCTGATCAAGAGCGCGATAAGCCATTATGGAACCCATAAGGAAGGTATCGTTCAAATATGTAATGTTCTGGGGATTTCTAGAGCGACACTATATCGAAAAATGAAAGAAATTTAGTCTCAATATGAGATTAATCTCATATTGAGACTTTCAGAGTTGTCATAAAGTTTTTTTTGTGCATAAGCATTTGCAACTTCTTAGATGTTTCGAGCATCGTAATTTCATGACGCATCAATCTCAAAATGAGAATGACCAGGACTGATATAGGACTAAAGTCCTATATCAGTCCTGGCGGATATCCTTTATAATTCGACTGTAAGGTTTGATATTAGCGAATTTGTTTTTTTTTATTGTAGAATCTTTCGTTTTCTTGAAAGTTGGCATGTGTATTGCAACATACATGTTTGGAAAGCGGGGGACTTAAAATGGAAAATCAAATAATTTCGTGTTTGCGATCAGAGGTAAAACCAGCGACAGGATGTACAGAACCGGTTGCGATCGCGCTGGCAGCAGCTTATGCCGCCAGAGGAATAGATCAACCGTGCGACATAGAAAAAATAGAGCTTACGGTTTCAACCAACATACTTAAAAATGCGATGAATGTAGGTGTTCCAAGAACCAAAAGGGTGGGACTTGAAATTGCTACAGTGCTCGGCGCTTTCGGCGATGCCGAAGAGGGCATGAACGTACTTAGCAAGTTGAGCGGTCCTCAGGTTTTGGATGCGCACAGGATGCATCAAGTCATTCCTGTGGAGCTAAAGCGTTTTGACGGCGGTGAAAAGATTCATATCGATGTGGTACTCCATGTAAAAGGATCACGACATCGTGCGACGATTTCAAAGCGTCATGACCAGCTGTGCTTCTACAGTGTCGATGACGTCGTATACTATCAGAACGAATGTACTGACCAATCGGGTAGCGCTGACTATACGCCGCTATTCAGCCATACTATTGAATCCTTGCTAAAAACAGTGGATTCCATGGATGTTTTATCGATTAGCTTTATGATGGATGGGTATCAGATGAATAAGGACATGGCGATGTACGGTTTAGAACATGGTCCTGGACTTGGACTTGGTAGGGCGATCGCTGCAAGCAGTTCAAAAGAAATCGATCCTTCACAGCTTATCACCTTTGCCATGCAGATGACTGCAGCCGCATCGGATGCCAGAATGGCAGGTGTGGATATGCCGGTCATGACTTCCAATGGAAGCGGCAATAACGGACTGACTGCTGTCTTACCGATTGTTGCAGCGGATATGATTTATAAGTTCGATCAGGATAAAGTGATCAGAGCTCTAGCCATGAGTCATTTGATCAACAGCTATATCAAGTATTACTTGGGTAGATTGTCTTCGGTCTGCGCTTGCGGAGTTGCTTCGGCAACGGGTTCCGCTATCGCTATCGGATATCTGCTCGGTATCCATATAAGTAAGTTACCGCATATCATCGACACCATGGTGGCGAATTTAAGCGGCATGACTTGTGACGGCGCTAAACTTGGCTGCTCACTAAAATTATCGACAGCGACCGCCGCGGGAATTCAATCTGTATACCTGTTGAAACACAACAGCTACGCGGATATGAAAAACGGTATCGTCGGAAGAAGTCCGGAAGAATCGATCATGAATCTTTCAAAACTCGCTAACGAAGGCATGCGACCTGCCGATAATGTTATTACGGACATATTGATGTCCAAAATTTAATGCTGATCTGCTACGCAAGTAGCTTGATCTTACAATCGACCCCCTAAAGCGATTGTATATACACTCTCGATGCTAATTTATGTTAGCATCCTTTTTTTTGTTTTTGACGGAACATTTTATCGGAATATTCCGTCAAAGTAGTATACTTGGTCTATAAGGCGAACCAGTTTTAAGAAACGGGGGTCATTACGATGAAAAAGATGTTAGTTGCGATTTTAATGCTACTCATGGTCATAGCCGGTGTGCCGCTAGGAGCTTCTGCCGACAGCAGTTATGTGGACGTGCCTTTGAAAATATCTCTATCAAAGGATTACCTTCCTCTCAGGTCTACGTTCGAAGGCTTGGGCTATACGGTGACATGGCAGGCTCAGACCCGTATGGTTGAAATCGAAAAGAATAAGATGCTGATCCAAGTGAAAGCGGACCAAAAGTATCTTCTTAAAAACGGAGTGCTGGTTGATGGAATCATCAAGCCAGTGATTATCGACGGCAGGATGTACTTGTCGGTAGCCGCAGTAAATCAGATTTTTGAGGGTGTCAGACGATTAAATCCCTTAGTGGCGAGAGTGTACGACACGCTTAGGTCGGAATCGCAGACACTACCAGTCCTACATGGCATGGTGGAGTATGACGCCCTGATGTCGTTTTACCCAAGTGAGGACCTGTACTATAGGATGCTTGATGACATATCGACAGACGAGGTCTTTCCCGCAGCAGGTCTAAACACTGAAGAGGCCAAAGAAAGCGACGTTTCTGAAACGAACAATCAGGTCGAAGGGGTAGACGAAGCGGATCTTGTGAAGCTTGACGAACATTATATCTACGCGCTTAAAAATCAGTTGATTCAAATCATCAAAACTGGCAGAGGTAAGTTGCAAGTTGCCTATATGGTCAAGGAAGACAACTTTTACCCTGAAAAACTTTTCATCACAGAGGACCGGCTGATTGTCATCGGTCGGGAGACAAGCGATGAACTAAGAACCTATGAAAAGGACGATCGCATCATGACGGTTCCTCTTTATAGGTCAGAGGTGATGATGATCAAAGTATACGATAAGACAAACCTTGCCGGTGAAGCGCCAAGACTCATCAAATCCTTTGGAGTCGAAGGACGCTATCTGTCGGGACGCCTTGTCGACCGTTATATCTATGTGGTTGCGAATCGGACCAACTATTACGATCAGATAAGACCGATGCCTCAGCTCTTTGAAAAAGATGCCGCTGGAAAGACGATAACAAGTTCTATAGGATATGATGAACTCGCCTATTTTCCAGGTCATGTAAACAACTCGATGATGTATACCATAGGCTTAGACCTCGATAATCTGTCTATGGACGGTTTTGATGTGGATGCATATATCGGTGGGGGAAGTAGCATTTATGTCGATCAGGACAGTTTATATGTCGCTCAGCAGCAGAACAGCGGCATGTGGTGGCGCACGTCGGGCGAATCGACGGATATCTTCAAGTTCGAACTCTTAGACGGATCGATAGACTTTGACGCGAGAGGTTCGGTTCCGGGTTCGATTTTGAACCAGTTTTCGATGGATGAATATGGAGACCACTTTAGAATCACGACGACAAGATGGGGTTCTGAGGATGCGGGTCTTGGCAATACGACACTCAACAACCTTTATATTTTGGATGAAGAACTAAACATCGTGGGCCGAATAGAAAACTTGGCGCCAGGTGAACGCATCTACAGCACTCGCATGATCGCAGAGAAAGTCTATATGGTCACCTATAGGCAAGTGGATCCTTTTTATGTGATCGATACATCAGACGCGCAAAATCCTAAAGTTTTGGGTTACCTTAAAATACCGGGATATAGCAGCTATCTGCATCCGTACGACCAGACCACGATCATCGGTGTCGGTATGAACACCAAGCTTATGGAGGGGCGGGTGGTCAATGACGGGGTGAAGATCTCCTTGTTTGATGTCAGTGATTTTGAGCATCCTATCGAAAAGGATAAAAGAATCATAGGTTCAGGTAATAGCAGTACGGATGTCCAATATGACCATAAGGCGTTCTTGTTCAATAAAGACAAGAGCATACTCGCCATACCGGTGACGGTTGAGAACAACTTCTATGGCGGCTATTCGAAGGATGCCTATGTCTTCGGGTTCACAGAAAAGGGCATGCTCGACTTCAAGGGATCCATCACTCATTCAGATCAGACGGGCGCTGAATCCTACGGATATGACTACAACAGTCAGATCAACAGGATCATGTATGTCGATGAGGATCTGTACACGCTATCCTATGATTATCTGAAGCTGAACGATTTAAAGACGCTAGAAGAGATCGATGTTTTAAAAAGATGATCGCACTAAAAAAGGACGCCTCGGCGTCCTTTTTATTACTTATTGGCTGTTGATCAACCCATGACCAATACTACAAGCTTATAGATATAGTTTGCGGAAATACCGGCAGCAAGTCCGCCGAACGTGTGGGAGATGATCGCCTTATTGGCAAGACGTTTTACACCAAGGGCGTCCATCATGCCGACGTGTGTGCTCAGATAACCCGACCAGCACATGCCCATTGCAGTGAATACTGCGATGTCGTTTGATGCGATCAGACCGCCATCAAGCAGTCTAGGAACCATACCCATTGCAGCCCCTACAGCACCAAGTGAGGTGATAGGTAGTGTCACAGCCTCAGTAGAGGTGAATCCGAAGAAGAACTCCAACACTGGTGCGATATAACTGGCCAGTTGTGGGAAAAGTCCGACGCCTTCGTAGGCTGCACCGATATACTCTCCGTTGGCTCCTTGTGGTCCGAACGTAAGCATCATGACAGCTGTACAGATGACAAGTACGCCAGGGATGATCGCAAGACCCATCTCAACGCCGTTTTTACCGCCGTCAAGAATTGCTTCTAAGAATCTTTCCAGTGTGTTGCCCGGTCTGATTTCTCTAACCTTGGACAATTGCTCGGCGCTGAGGCTTGATTCTCTTTCGCTCTCTTTAGTAACGCCGTAGTATTTTTTCGTGTGGTGCAGCATGATTTTAACACTGACGATCGAACCGATCAGCGCGCTTAGGTTGCCGACGATGATCGCGGGAAGAAAATCGGCGTTTAAACTGAATAAATAAAAGGATAATACCATTCCCATGCCGAATGCTGTTCCCAAGTTGCAAAGGGTCGGGATCTCATGTTCTTTAAAAAACTTAGTGAACGACTTGTCCTTAGTCAAGGAGATGATTGCGGGATTATCGGATAAATAGGTAGTGATGATTCCGAGTGAAGCCGCACCTGGCAAGTTGTAAAGTGGACGCATGATCGGTGATAGGACCTTGTTGATAAGCGAAACGACACCGAACTCGGTCATAAGAGCTGCGAACGCGCCAGCGAGTACCGCGATGGCCATGATTTTAAAAACCGTATCCAAAAGTAGATCATGTGCGGTTTTGATAATGACATCGAACATGACATCAAATCCCATGGTAGTTCCAAAGTAAACGGTTGTCGCGATCAAAATTGCTAAAAATACGAATGTTTCTTTAGAAACGGCTTTTTTAGTTCTGAATTCATTCATTCTCTTCCTCCGTTGACCCAATATCAGGGTGTTTACTAGACTCATTTTACAACGTCAGAATAGGTAATGACAACGTTTTTATACGACACTTGTATGAACCTTTCGTAATAAAATCGAGAGATAGAAAACGTTTTCACGGCAAATCGGACACCATATGGAAAAAAAGCGTGGAAAAAGGTTCGTTTAAGCGTTTGACAACTAGGGTAGTATTGCATAGAATAGAGCTATTAGTAATTTGAGGAGGTAGGCATGAGCATAGAAAACAAAAGACAGGTAACCCTGTTGTCAGAAGATCAAATTCAAACAAGAATCGCTGAACTTGGTGCTGAATTGACCGAGATCTATAAAGAAAAGAATCTATTGGTCGTATCGTTATTGAAAGGCAGTTTTATTTTCACTGCCGATCTTGTAAGAAAAATGCCGATTGATGTGAAAATAGAGTTTATGATCACTTCAAGCTATGGACACTCGGAGGAATCTTCAGGTAGCCTACAGGTCAAAAAAGACATTGAAGGTTCACTTGAAGGCTATGATGTGCTGATTGTGGACGATATCACCGATTCGGGTATCACCATGAAAAACGTGATTGAACACTTGAGTAAGAAAGGCCCTAAGTCGATCAAGAGCTGTGTGCTCCTTGACAAGCCTTCAAGAAGACAGGTCGAACTCGTACCTGATTATGTCGGTTTTGAGATCCCTGATAAGTTCATCGTCGGTTACGGCTTGAACTACGGCGACTATTTCAGAAACGTGCCTTATGTTTTCGCATTTGAAGATTAAGAAGTTTAAAATATCATTAAACTAACATTAGAACACTCAATTGAGTGTTTTTTTGCTGTATAATAAGAATATCAAAAGTCACTAAGTTGGGAGGTCTATTATGAGTAGCAAAAAACTATATCGTTCAAGGCATGATAAAATGATTGGCGGCGTTTGCGCAGGATTGGCGAACTATCTTGGAATCGACACGTCGATTGTAAGAATATTGGTGTTCATCGCAGTCTTCTTCGGAGGGTTAAGCGTGTGGCTATACATCGCAGCGATGATTTTCATTCCACTGGAGCCTTCGGATCCGTATTACGATGTACCGATCGTTGAAGAAAAAGAAGAGATTGATGATGAATGGTAGTACATGAAGAGCTGAAGTCGACTTTGGCTCTTTTTACTTTTTTTGTGTATAATAGTAGTGGATGATAATTAGATACTGAGAGGACTACTATGAAAAAAACAGCTTTGGTTTTAGAAGGTGGAGGCATGCGAGGTATTTTCACGGCTGGCGTGCTAGAAACCCTAATGGAATATGACATATACTTTGACGATGTTTATGCAGTTTCTGCCGGTGCCAGCACGGCTGTCACGTATCTTTCAAGGCAAGCTGACAGAAACAGGCGGGTTTTTATCGATTATGTGACCGATCCCAGATACAAGGGGATCAAGAGCTTTTTGACGACAGGTGCCTACTTCAACAAGAAGTTTATTTTTGAAACCATACCCGAAGTCTTGGATCCTTTTGATTACGAGACATTTTTCGCACGGACAGAAAATCTCTATATCCCGCTCACAAACTGCGTGACAGGGGAAGTCGAATATATCAGTGACTTTAAGACGAAACAAGATCTGAAAGAGGTCTTGGATGCTGCGACGAGTCTTCCGATCATGTCCAGACCCGTAAGGCACGATGGCGTCTATTATCTGGACGGCGGTGTCGCTTGTCCTTTGGTGCTTGATGAAGTCATGAAGAAGGGATATGACCAGATCGTCTATGTGCTGACGCAGCCCAAGGGGTACAGGAAGCTACAGTCGGAACATTCCTGGCTTTATCCTATCGTCCTAAGGAAGTACCCGAAAGTGATCGCAAAATTGAATGTCCGGCATGCAAATTACAATCGGATCATCACCAAGATCGAATCACTTGAAAAGCAGCAAAAACTGATCGTGGTAAGACCGAGTGACTCCTTTAAAGTCACAAGAACGGAGAGCGATCCTGAAAAAATGAAACAGGGGTACGATGAAGGTCTCGCACAGGGTGAGTATTTATACCAGAAGTATTTCAAATAAGAAATGGATATAAGAAATAAGACGTTGACACTTATGGATGACCTAAAAGGCTCAACAGCTCATAGGTCGACCATAGGTGTTTTTACGTGCTCGTCGACAAGCGCTAGGATAAGTCGTGACGCGTTGACAAGATCTTTGATATGTAGGTGTTCGTGCAGAGTGTGGGGTTTACGTTCCCCGATGCCAAGGTTGACAGCTTTGATTCCATTTGAGTGGTAGTGATTTGCATCGCTGCCGTCAATGGACTGAGCGGTATAGGCTTCAAGGCCCAAACTGCTGCAGGCGCTGAAAAGACACTTTACCATCGGATCGTGACGACTGACTGAAAAGGTCTGATGAACTTCTGAAAGCTTCGATGTGACAGTAGCTGAATAGCCCGAAGCCACATCCTCAAAAGAGGATCTTATTTTACAGATTGCTTCTAGCGCGGATTCAGCGGATAGGGAAGCGGATTCCACCTGTATCACATGTTTGTCTGAAGCTCCACAAATCACAGCGACACTTGCTGTGGAAGTCGCGTAGTTCTTATCCTTGTGCATGGCATCCACCACTTTTGAGGTGATTTGCCTCAGCGTCTTAAGGCTCGGTGCGCAAAGCTCGTTCATGTGGCTGATGTATAGCTGCATTTGATATTTGGCATGACCTGAAGTGACAATCCGACCCGGATCGCCTCCTCCGTCAAGGACATATGCTATTTTGGAGTCCAACAGTTCATAATTCAGATGCTTCGCTCCTTTTTGGCCGCCTTCATGAAAGATACTGAGTACGACCTCGATAGGGCCATGGGGAAGGTTGTGTTCTTTGATGACCTGCAACGCTTCTATGAGTGCGGCTATGCCAGCCTTGTTGTCAGCACCTAAGACGGTTGTCTGATCGGAGTAGATGATGTCATCCACGATTGTGGGTTTGATTCCGATACCGGGGGATGCCGTATCCAAGTGACACCCGAACAGGATGGGTTGGGTGATATGGCTGCCTTTTAGTTTGGCGATGATATTTCCAGTTTTGCTGCCGAGAGCTTCACCGGCGTCGTCGATGAAAACCTGAAAGCCCAGGGCTTCAAGTTCTTTTGTCATCACCGCTGCAAATGTCGCTTCTGCTTGTGTGGGACTGTCAATCTGTACGTATTCTAAAAAAGTGCTTACCACCCGATCTTTTCTGATCATGCCGATTCCTTTCTGAAGTAGGTATGGACCTATTAGATAAATTTATCGTATCCTACTTAATCATAGAATAAATAAGACCGATAGATCTTTTTAGCACATATTTCTCTCACGAAAAATGAACATCTGCCTAAATACTTGCAAAGTCACTTCAAAGTTATTTGTTAATGAACTCACGAAAGGTTAAAATAGAAGAAACATAAAATTAAGAGGGAGTTATCATGAGTAGATTGAAGTGGTATGGAATTGGTCTTGTCATTGGCATAGTCATCGTTCTTTTCACATCGGTGTTGCAAATAAAAACAAACCTGATTGCAGATCTTATGCACTGGTGGGAATTCAATCAACATAAGGAGACCGCCCTGATCATCGGGAGGGCGAATGATGCCATTGGACTCGATCCTGCTGTTGTCACAGACCAGGAATCACTCAAAGTAACGATCAACCTGTATGACACCCTGGTGGTGTATGATCGCAGCGGCGCAAGCGTTGAGCCTTCGCTGGCAGAGTCGTGGTCGGTGAGTGACAATGGACTTGTGTGGCATTTCAAAATTCGCCAAGGGGTTGTTTTTCACGACAATACGCCACTAGACGCCCAAGCGGTCATTTTTAACTTCAATAGATGGATGGATCCGAGCAATCCCTACCACGCGGGTCATTTCAGCTATTGGAACTTAAGCTTCGGGGGGTTTCCGGGGATTGTGGACCATGTGAGAGCAATCTCTGACGATGTTGTGGAGATCAAGTTGAGTGAGCCCTACGCTCCTTTTTTAAATACGCTGGCGATGCCGGCGTTTGGGATCGCTAGTCCAGAAGCGATCAAAACCTACAATGAGGCACTCAAGTACAAACCTGTAGGAACAGGGCCCTTCATATTTGAGTCTTGGAATGAGAACGGGGAGATCAAGCTTACAAAGAATAGCCTGTATTGGGGGGCAAAGCCAAAGGTGGACGCGCTCATCTTTAAAAGCATCATCAGCCATCGGGAACGTTATGTGAAACTGAAGGGTTCAGAGATCCATATCGCTTATGATCTGCCCGCTCAGATATCGAACGAACTTGAAGAGGAGGACGAACTGACCTTGTCAAGAAGGCCTGTGTTCAATGTCGGATACCTCGCCTTCAACATGTCGAACAAACATTTGAAGCTTGCGAATGTGAGAGAGGCGATCGGTCATATGATCGACAAGGATGCGATGATCGAAGCTGCCTTTGATGCGACCACTAGGCCGGCAAGTACCTTTGTTCCTCCGGTGCTATGGGGACATCATGAAGGGATAGAAAGCATCGCTTATGACGTTGATGAGGCCAAAAGGCTTTTAAGAAAAGTCGGCATCAGAGAGACGATAGAACTCAATTTGCTTCTGATGGATTCTCCTAGAGAATATTTTCCGAATCCTGTAAGCCTAGGCTTGTTTTTAAAGGATAGCTTTGCTAAGGCGGGGATAGATCTTCATCTTGAAATTCTGCCTTGGGAAGAGGTGATAGCCAAAAGTAAGAACGGCGATTACGATATGGTCCTAGCGGGATGGAACGGCGATGTCGCCGACCCGGACAACTTCCTATACAACTTCTTCGCATCCGAAAACACTTCAAAGGGTCTGATTACCAATTATTCCTTATACCACAACCAAGAAGTGGACAATCTATTAAGCCAAGCTAGGCAGATGAACGATCAGAGTTTTCGTGAAAGCCTGTATAGGGAGATTCAGGAACTGATAGCGCTCGAAATTCCGGCGATTCCACTGATTCATACCATGCCGACCATCGGGCTGTCAAAAACCGTCAAAGGTTTTGTCCCACACATCAGCGGGGTAGAGCCCTTGAATCTTGTGGAACTGAAAGAGGTGGCCAAATGAGCGTGAACACAAGGTTTCAAAATATCCTGTACCTAATGGCAGGAGTGGTCACTGTGTTTGTTTTTAGTCTGATTCTCAACAACGAACAGGTTCTGAACAATTCAGACACTGTCTTTCTATCGAAGCCGATCGCATCCGAGACGGTTCTGATCACATCGGCGGGGCTCAGTACGGATACCTATATCGTTCAAAATGCCGCCAACAAATTAAGGCTTCACAGTCTCTTTATGCCTCAGGCCACATATGCTGATCTGGAAGGCATCGCCTCGATGATTGTCGTGGTGGGACACAGCGATGTGGGATACCGACTGGCCGGCAAGTCGATTGATGACGAAAAAGAGAGACTTGACCGATTGATCGAGTCGGCGACGGTTAAGGAGATCCCTATCATTTTAGTTTACCTTGGTGGTAAGGACCGCCTGACTACCCATACACGCGAGCTGATCGGTGTGACTTGCGGATGTTCGGATTACATCATAGCGACAAAAAAAAGCGATCAGGAGTACTTTATCGACATAGCCCAAGCGGGCGATATTCCGCTGACGCTCATAAATGACGCCGGCGAAATAGTAGAGACGCTTGCGGCAGCGTTCAGGTAGGTGTAGCATGAGGTATGAATTTAAAAAGCAGGATTCGATAGTGGTGGCAGGACTATTTGTTGTCCTTGGAGCCATATGGCCGTTTTTAATAGAAAAGAACTGGTTTGACCTTATCGTTCTGATAAGGGAGGCCATCCATTCAGGAGATTCTGGAAAACTGGTTGTCGCATCGGCAACGTTTTGTGTAGTAGCAACGGTACCTTATGTTTTATTTTTTACAGGTGGTGCGATAGCGTTTGATTTTATGCAGGTGAAGCTTGAATTCAGTCAACCTGTGAAATATCTGCTCTTGTATCTATCCTTCTGTATCATGCTGTGGTCACAGTCGCAATTGATGGGAACACCTTGGGAACCCTTGAATCTGACACTGTCATTTTTGGTGTCCTTGGCTCTTATCGTATGGGGGAGGATAAGGCTCAATTCCATATTGCCGATACTTTTGATTTCCATTCAAGTCTTTTTCGGACTCCAGTGGTTGACCATTGTTCCAGAGGCGTCGAAATGGTTTATTGGAATGACGGATATCCCTGTGAGCATTAAGATCGCCAGTGAATATCTGAACGGAATCAAAGTCCTCAACTACATGGGATTTTCTTTTGTAGTCCCTCTGCTGCTGTCTTCGGGGCTGACGGCGATGCTCTTTAGGGCGAATGCAAAAAACATAACAATCGCCGAGGAAAACTTTAAGGCGGCTCGAGAGATCGAAACGATTCAGTCCCAAATGATGGAGAACCGCCTTTATCAGGAAATCAACGCGCTCGCCCATGACCTCAAGACGCCTCTTGTAACGATCAGAGGTCTGAACTCGCTATTATCCCTATCAAAAGACACGACAAAAGTCGACGTCTATTCTCAGAGGATAGAAGGCGCAGTGGAAAAAATGAATGACATGATTTCCAGTTTCTTATACAGCGACAGCAGGCAGCGCATCAGCGTGGAGCTACTGATCAACTATGTAAGGGCACAAATTCCGATTGAAGACGAGCACCTGGAGGTTTCAATCGATATGGAAAACGCTGACGAGATGTTGACGGTCAACAAAGTCAGACTGTCCCGTGCGCTGATCAATCTTCTTGAAAACGCCATCCTGGCGCCTAATACAAAAGTGGATAAGCATATTGAAATCTCAGTCAGAAGAAGTGACCAAAGACTGATTATCGTCGTAAAGGATGACGGAACCGGAATAGAAGCCGATAAGCTGGACAAAGTATGGCTAGTCGGACATTCGGGGAAGAACACATCTGGACTTGGCTTACCCTTTGCAAGACAGATCGTCGAAGAGCATAGCGGTGAAATAACAATAGAAAGTGAATTCGGCGTCGGTACAAGCGTGATGGTATCGCTACCTATTGGAGAAGGAGTAAATTGAAATGTCTGAACAAGTTAAAGTGCTGATTATTGATGATGAACCGGATATCCTCTTTACCATCAAAGAAATTTGTGATTTTTGTGGATACGAGACCTTCACAACGACTAGTGGGGAAGAAGGATTCCAAATCGCAAAAAAGCAAAATCCACAACTGATTATCGTGGACTACCATATGCCAGGCTGGGACGGCATGACGACCGTGAAGAAAATGAAAACGCTGGATCATAACATGGCCATCTTGGTCTTGACAGTGGATGAGAGACAGGAGATTTCTGATAAGTTCATGTCAGCAGGTGCCACTGATTTTGCGATCAAGCCCATCAAGGCTCCTGATCTCATGTCGAGGATCAAAGTCAACCTGCACATACAAAGCATTCAAGAAAAGATGATTCAGAAGAAGGAGCAGGTTTTCATAGAAAAGGGCATAAGCAGCGCGACGCTAAAGCTTGTGCTAGAATATCTTGACACTCAAGAGGACCTTGTCGGAATGGAAGACATCACTAAAGGGGTCAACCTCGCCTATCAGACCGTGCACAGGTATCTGCAGTACCTTGTCGAACAGGATCAGGTGGATGTTGTTCCGGTGTACGGCCAACTCGGACGCCCCAAAAACCAATATAAGATCAAAGAAAAAGGTTAAGTCGCATGACTTAACCTTTTTGACAATTTTCAGCGCATACCTTATTCTTTCCGCCATGCTTGGCTTGATAAAGCAGTTGGTCCGCCCGGATGAATCTCTCGTTGAAGGAGGCGTGTGAGTTGCATAAAAGACCGATGCTTACGGTGACTTTTTCAAGACCGAAACTCCAGGGTTGGTGCTCGATCGCATGTCTTATGGATTCTGAGAGCTCGTATGCGACATGATTCTGAGCCTTGTCGATAATGAAAATGAACTCCTCACCACCGTATCGGCCTGCATAGCCGCTGTCTCCCAACTGATCGGAGATGATCTTTGCGATGGTGGTGAGTACTTCATCGCCGTTCAAATGGCCGAACGTATCGTTGATCGCTTTAAAATTGTCGATGTCCAGTATCGCGATGGAAGTATCCGCGTCGGGGTCCTTTTCGAAAAGGTCAAGCGTGTAGACTCGGTTGTATAAACCGGTTAATCCGTCTCGTATGGACTTTTCATACACGATGTTCTTTAGCTTGTCGATACGCTGATATTCACGTATGACAAAGATGACGCTGATAACCAGTAGAAACAGAAGGACGCTGGTGAGCAGCAAAGCCGTTTGCTGGCCCTCGATAAGCTTTAAGTTCTTCTTGCTTTTGAACGCATCCATGTAGTCGGAAAACTCAGATGCCGCTTCTGCCTGTTCCTGTGTGCTTGGCGTATTTTTCGAACCGAAGGCTATATCCGCGGCTTCCTTGTACTGGGCCAAGGTGTAATGGATCACCGATTTTTCATACAAGATCGTAGCGAGAACCGGTGGATGGTACTCTCCTGTATTCAGGCTGTTGATGATGTCTTCCTGTTTACTCTTGTATGCCAGTGCCTTAAAATTGAAGCCGATCGATTTGTAACCGGTAGATAGAATATCCGAGTAGGATAGTTCAATAAACCAGGGTTGATTTTCATTTGTGAGTGCCGCGTCGTTTAAAAACGATAAATACTTTGCATCCGAATAATCGGGTCGGTTTAAAAACCTGCTGTTGCTATCTTTAAAAGTGATGACTTGTGCATGGTGGGGGAAAAGCCAGTACTGGTCATAAGTCAGCTGATCACAGTAGTTGAGAGCATATTCGCTCCAAAACCTTTCGTTTTCGGTATCGTCATAGGAATGATACAGCATGTAGTAAAAGGAACCACCGAGAACATGGGCCAGTTGAAAATTTTCGCTATCGGCTAAGTCTAAAAGATGCTCTATGGCGTCGATCGCACTCGCATCGTCGTATTGGGTATAGAAAACACGGGCGAAGTAGTAATAGGACAAAGCTTCAGCGAAGGTGTCGTCGGTCAGATCGGATAGCTCAAGCAGGCCGCTGGCGTGTTTGGCCATTAGATTCATATCGACAAAAAGATTGTCGAGCTCTAGCAACATCCGATAGGCGATTTTAATGTCCTCGTCAGTGGATGTGCCCTCGGTGGTCACGGTGGATAAGATCCGATAGGCTGTATCGATGTCCTTATCTTCAACCAGTTGCCTGATGTCGTCGAAGCTGTAGACCTTCTCGATCCCAGGCAGAGAAAATGCGGATAGCAGCATGGAAGAAACCAATATGTAAACTAATATAAGGTACTTATTCTTATTCATAAACCCACCTCTGGTCGATTAGTTGAGAATAGATCATACTGGCAGAAGCCTTATGGATGAAGTGCACATTGGATTAGAAATAGTGTAAGTATGATTAGTTATGTATATGCATACTAAAATTAAACTATATAAGTATAGGCATGTCAATGATCAAACCGTACTATTCTGCGCGTGATAGGCAAAGAGGTGGGGATAAAAGCAGAGGCCGACTGAATAAACATGAAGAACTTCTGCTTTTTGAAACGGTTTCCGTTAAATTGGGTATAGGATAAAAAAGATAAGATTATCTTAGCTTAAAAAAGGAGTTGCTATGGCAAGGGAAACTGAAATAAGAAGGGTTGCTCTTCTTGGAATCATAGGCAATGTCATCTTACTGGCGCTGAAACTTTATATCGGCATTCTTACACGGTCACAAGCGATGATCGCCGATGGGTTCAATAGTGCTGGAGATGTCTTTGCATCTGCTATGACCTATATAGGAAATGCGATCGCCTCACAACCGGATGACCACGACCATCCTTACGGGCATGGAAAAGCGGAATATGTCTTTTCGATGATCATCAGTTTTTCACTGATGCTTGTGGCATATGCGATATTTAAAAAGGGAATCGTCTGTCTTCTCGAGAAACGTACGTTCATGTTCTCGATCTGGCTTGTCGTAGTGTCGCTCTTTACTATAGGAACAAAATACCTGCTCTTCATGTATGCTTCAAGAGTAGGTAAGGTACATAACAGCCTCTTGGCAGTCGCAAACGCGCAGGACCACCGCAATGACATTTTTGTATCTCTTATCACGCTTTTAAGCATAGTTACAGGTTATTTCAATGTCTATTTCATCGATGCCTTGGCTGCGATGTCCATTGCGCTATGGATAGCCTATACCGGATTTTCTATCTTTTCATCTTCTTATCAGGTCCTTATGGATACGACAATCGATATGGGAATAAAAGAACAGATGAAAAAAGACGTAAAAGACGTCGAGGGGGTAGATCACCTTGACGCGATCGTCTCAAAGCCTGTCGGCCTTAATTACCTTTTGATTGTAAAGGTTTCTGTCGATGCTGATCTGACGGTGTTTAAAGGACATGAGATAGGGGATAATATTAAAGAAAAATTGATGGGCTATGAACTTGTGGACGATGTGGTCGTCCATCTGAACCCCACACAGTATCATCCTCAAAAGGAATATTTAAAATAAAGAGGTGATGAAATGAACAATATCGTTCTGAATAAGCTTGCGTATATCCTTATTCTGATTGCGGGAATCGTGATCGTTTATATGGGGATGATCAAACTGACAATCATCTTCCTGCCCTTCGTTTTTGGATGGTTGATTTCAAAGCTGATCACGCCCGTGGTGGTCTTCTTGCACGAAAAAATGAAGCTGCCCAATAGCTTAAGCAGCGTGATCATGATTCTGACCGTGGTTGGGATCAGTTCTTATCTGGTGTATCTGCTTGGAAAACTGATTGTTTCGATTTTTAGGGAGTTTTCTAGGGTATTGCCATTTTGGAGCAGTGTTATTGCCGAATACGGTACGAAATGGTCCGAAAAGATAAGTGAGTTGTTCATCGGATTGCCTTTTGATCCGGCGACTGTCATCTCTGAAGGAGCCGCAAGTATTTTGAGCAACATGGGCAACCTTGCATCGGAGCTGGCGACAAAGAGCTTCTCTATCGCAAGCAGCCTACCGAGTCTTCTAATCGCCTTAGTGATCATTATTTTATCGGCTTTCTTCTTCACAAAAGACAGAGCGATGATCACAGCGGTGCTTAAACCCTACAGGGTCAAGTACATCACGAACAACCGGTACTGGATTTCTTTTAAAGGGGATATACTGGTGGTTGTGTGGGGATATGTGAAAGCCCAGCTCATTCTGATGAGCCTTACCTTTGTGATCAGCGCGATAGGGCTCTCGGTGATCGGGATACCGAATGCGATATTCGTAGCACTTGGAATCGGGATCGTTGATGCCTTGCCGATGTTCGGTCCCGCGGCCATATATATGCCGTGGATACTGACCATGGTGATAGGCAGCCAATCGGCACTGGCGATAAAACTGCTGGTGATGTATGGCATCACCACACTGACACGACAATTTCTAGAACCTAAAATTGTGGGTACCCAAATCGGAATACATCCACTCCTTACCTTGACAGGTCTTTATGCGGGGGTCAAGTTCCTAGGTATTCCAGGTCTTATCATAGGTCCTTTCACCATGGTGGCGGCCGTCACCCTATACACCAAGTATCATCACTCCGAAGAACGCGACCTATTTTTTAAGTAGTGTGAACTGATGCTCGCAGTGCGGGCAGGTGATTCGAAGCTTATCTTTGCCTTTAGGCAATCTAAGCTTCTTTTCGCATTTAGGGCAGGGCATGATGACATAATCCACCAGGCGTTTGATTTTTTCAAAATCAAATCCTGTAAAGACCTCACCGCCGATGTTGAATGCTGGAACTCCCATCAATCCCATCGTCTGCATTTCTCTTTGCGCCGACGGATCTGTCGACGCATTTCTTTCGATGTACCTATAACCTGCGTTTGTGAGTGCTTGCTTGGCTGTTTTGCAGTGCGGGCACGTGCTTGTCGTATACATGATTATATCTTTCATAAGACCTCCGTGTATGGTTGAAAACATAGTTCAATTATACTACATCCCCATACGGAGGGGTAGTCCGGATGTGAGTGATTAGTGATTGATTACTTGTGGGTTTCATATTTGAGGGTGATGGCCTCTATGGTGCCGTTTTGGTTGAGCTTCTCCAAAGTGTTGTTGAAGGATTTGACAAATTCAGCCCGTAGGTTGTTGTTTTGACTGAGCATGAGTCCGTCTCCTACGGTTTCGTGGCTGATTGTGATATCCGTCTTGATAAAACCGTCCTTAAAGTCTGAAAAGACCCTGTCGATATAAAAATCAGCGACCTTTGGGTCTAATACCGCGTAGCTGATTTTGCCGTCTTTTAGCTTGGTCAGACACTCAATTTCGTCAACGCAAAGATCGATGTCGATACCTTTAGATTCAAGATCCGGGAGATAGTAATAGGACATGACCGCTCCCACTTTAAAAAAAGAAAGCTCGTCGACCCTATTCATCCTGCTCTTTGCGGTTTTTGACGGGTCAAACTCGTACACAAGGCTCTGATTGCGCTTATCGTCAATCAAGAGGTCGCTGAATACATAGTCCTCGACTCGGTCGGCGCTGATGGCGGCGGGAAAAACACCGAAGGTTCTGCCCTGGTCGAGAAGATGAACCGCTCTGGCCCATGAGGTGAACTGTATTTCATAGTCAAGCCCCATGTCATCCAAGACAGCTACCATTATTTCATAGGAGATTCCTTTTGCTTGACCGTTTTCGGTGTACGCATAGGGTGGGTACTCGTTGGTCGTGAACTGAAGCTTATCTGTGAGTTTCCAACTGGAGTAGGAGAAGTCACTATCGGTAAAGTAGGTCTTGATCTGATAGGTCTGGGTTTCTTTCGCTTTGATCTTATGCTCGACTCTGAAAATGGAATAGATGATCGATACCAAAAGCAGACAGTAGAGAACGACCACGATTTTTTTCAGGTTATGCCGATTCATCTAGGCACCTCATCCACGCATTCACTACTAGGGGATCAAATTGAAGACCGCTATGCTTATGTAATTCCGCGAGAGCCTGTTCATCACTCAGCGGTTTTTTTCGATAGGCCCTTGAACTGGTCATGGCGTCGAAGGTATCCGCAACGCTAAGGATTCTTGCAAGCAGGTTGATATCCGTACCGGTCAGTTGGTTGGGATATCCGTTTCCGTCAAATCGCTCATGGTGTTGTAGTACGACCGAGGCGCTCTCTTTTAAGAAGTCGACATCCTTGATGATGTTATAGCCTGTGAGGCAGTGCGCTTTTATTTGATCGTATTCATCGTCGTCGAGCTTGCCTTCTTTGTTGATGATGTGGGTGGCTACGCCGATTTTACCAATGTCGTGAAGAATCGAAGCTTTAAGCAGAATCTCCTTGTCGTACTCGCAAAGCCCCAGCTGGTCGGCGATGCTTAGGGCGTATTCAGAAACGCGGTCGCAGTGCCCTTTGGTGTAGTGGTCGTTGACTTCGATCGCTCTGGCTAGAGCCGAAAGCGTCTCTTCGTAATTTTGATTGAGGCTGAGAAGCATCTTTTCAAGCTTAGTGTTCATGGCGGTCGATTGGTCATAAAGGGCGGTGATTTCGACCTTATCCTTTTCAAGCTCGATCATTTGCTGACCGATCTGTGACTGCATCGAATCAAGAGCCTTGCTGAGCAGACCTACCTCGTCATTTGACCTACACTCTATCACCGTGTCCAGCTTGCCGGATGCGATGTCATCTGCCATGCTGATCAGGGATTCTATAGGTCTTGTGGTTCTGGCAGAAACCGACCAGATCACCAAACTCACTAGCAGCACTTCTAAAATTGCGTAAAGAAAATTGTAGTGAATCACTTGCTGAAGCCTTAATTTGTAGATCTCATTACTCATCCATATGGTAAGCGTGCCCCTTTTGAGACCGTCGTGAACGACGGTACCTGAAGAAGAGATGATAGAGTCATTTTCGAAAACGACATGATCCTTGCTAAGCATCTGAATGACGTCGTCGATCTCGTCCCTAAGTTCAACCTTGACGATGTTGGGGTCGTGAAGAAGAACCTCTAGTATATCCTGAGTATTTTCAAGATTATAGTCCCACAGGGGTGATTCGAGTGATGATGTTCCAAGATCCAAGGCGTGATCCAGCTGATAGGCTATTTCGGTTTCTAGCTCGTTGTTTGTGTGAATGGTCTCGATGATCACTCTTGTGAACAAGAGCATGAAGATGGCGGAAAGGGTAAAAAAGGCGATTCGGCTTCGAATAGTGTAGAATCTAAAAATTTTCATGATTACCTCCCGGTGTTAAATATATTTGATTATAACGGATAAATGGGGCGATAACTAGTAAAGAAAGACATTGTTACACTTTTGTCAAATAAAAAAACATCATCACCGATGCCTTATGCAAACGGTAATGATGTTTTTATTCGTTTAGTTCGGCATGTTCCAAATCGGTTAAAATCGACCGCACGCCTTTCCACCAGTTGGTGTCTTCGGCATAGCCCCGGTTGATCCATTCGAGGATGTCCATATCAGGTGGGCAATCCAGTGAATACCTATGGATGGTACGAGCCGCAATCTCTGCCGAGTCGGTGATGCTTGTATTGTATTTGACCCAGCTACCGAAAACATTAAAGGGATTGTTGATGATCTCGTGTGCTCTGCTGCTTGTTGCGGGAACAAAGCTTTGCTCTTGTCCGACCACTGCGATCATCACAAGGGGATTTATGTCCTGATCCTCAGCAGCGACAAGTATCGGTGTCAAATGATCAAGATCGGCAAGCAGGGAGCCTCTTTTGGACAACCATGCAGCCAACTTATGACTATTTATGGCTTGATAAGTAATATCGTTGAAAGTGCTTTTATATACATTGACCGGGTTTTCAGGCGAGGCGGCGACGATTTCAGTCGGTTCGAGTCTGAAGTCAAGGTCGTCTGAAAAATTCGCGTCTGATCCAGGAGTAAAACGATACAGCATCATCATGAAAAACATTAGAACAAGCGCCGTTCCGATTGCTGTTTTCAAGTTGAATAGCGGTATGAATCTACGTTTCGGGGCAACGAAAGAAGGTATTGGCGAATCAGATGATTCGTTTGTCGCTTTAGGCCTTATCAAGTGGCCTTCGAGCGCGGAGAGCACTTCTGATTCCTGACTTTCGCTAAAACGTCCTGTCAGCCAGCTAATAAGCGACTGCATACCCTTGACTGAATCGATGCTTGTTTGGATGATGCTTGCAAAAACATCGTGGGCGCACATGAAGAAGGTGCGTCTTGTGACGACAAAAGACAGTAGGTGGTCTTTAATGTGACCTCTGGGTTCAAGGTCGAACTCATGCAGTTCCTTATCCAAAATCAAGTGGACGGCGCCCGCGAAAATCGAAGCCAGACCCGACTTGCTCAGTAGGGGGTTTTTAGTATGGATATAGGCACGTAAAGTAGCAGCCTGATCACTTGAAAGAATCATTTGCTTCTCTAGTTCGCCCGCTAATTCAAAAGCCAATAAATCACCACCTCTACAGAAAATAAACTTATCCTAATAGTATCATATTTTACAGAGTCGTAATAAAAAAGATTATCCAACTTCGGTCCTATTTTAGGGATTAAACAGCTTATTTTAGGCTTTTATCATAACTTTTACCCAAGCTTTTACTTGACTAATACAGGATTTCATAGAAATCAGTTTCTAAAACCTGCCCTGAATAATCGATGATCATGAAGTTGAATAGATAATCGGTGGACTGAAGCACGTCATAGGTAAGCTTCGACTGATCGCTATACACAAAAGCTTGTCCGAGTTCTTCCTGGTAAAGGCCTGTCTCGGTGAGGTAGCTGGTGTAGATCGGTTGAACCTTATCGCCGGCCTTCAGTAAGATGATGTTCCTGTCCGGCATATTGGTGACTTGGTCGTTTGGTCTTCTGGCTCCGATAATATCGTAGTATCCGCCTGAGGCGAAAGCATCGTCATAATACCAGACAGCCTCCAAAACAACCCTTTCATCATTTAGCAGCAGGGGGATTTCATATTCGATATGGTCATAATCGGAATAGCTGATTTTCATCATGATAGGATGATCATCAAAAAGAGTCCAATTGCCTGCGAATTGTTCAAAATAACTACTTGTCTCTTCATTGAAAATTGTCAGAGCGTCGTATCCTAAGTTTCGATATCTGGGTGTATCACCGTTTAGGTACTCGTAGACACCGATATAGACCTTGTCGATATCATACAGAAGATCTTCAGAGACCACAAGCTCATAATAGGCGCTGTACTCAGTTGGTTCATAAACGACAATCTCATCCATTCGTTCGACAAGCGGGGCAGATCCTGTAAGTTTACCTGCAAACTCACTTGCCAGGGAGATAAAGCTTGTAGGTAGGTCCAGCTGTGCCTGAACGGCCAAGCTAGCGGTGAAGTTGTCTTGGTCCAGATACGGAAAATAGACGCTTAATCCGGTTGCGGCATCATTGATCGGTCCGCTTACCTGATAGACTACGGCCTCGTCCACAGCGCTTGAGAGTTCTAAGGCGTATTCCGGGGAATAGGTGGAGAGGTTTGAGGCGAACAGGCTCAAGTCAACCAAATCGGTATATCCCTGGTCGGACGAGTTGCCGCCGTACTTTTTAGTTTTCGAAACGGACTGTGCGATACTGCTTAACTTTGCATCTTCTATCAAGGTCGCTGAAAGATCAGAAGCGAATTTCGAAAGCGCTGTGTTGATCGAATCGAGCCGCTTCAGGTCGATGACCGATAAGGTCACATCGGACTCGGTTTTTTCATCGACAGCTTGCTGGAAAAATCCGTCGGCTATCGATTTTCCGATTGCAGAGCCGCTATAATCAGATGTCGCTGCCAGACTGGTGATCAGACTAGTGTAATCCCACCCGTGTCCGGGTTCAAGTTCTTGAGAGGCGACCAGATAATCGGCATAGGGACTTAGTGTGTTGGCGACTTCTAGTGTGGCCATCAGACAAGCGTCAAAACCGATAAAATCGAAAACGACCCCGCTTTGTGAACGAACCGCTGAAAAAGCGTCCTCCAGTTCGGGTAAGATCAGGCCGTCCCCGCTGAAAAGTTCATCCACGGCATAGCCTGTGATCGGTCCACCGCCGTGGTTCCATAAGACGATGCCGTAATTCTTCGCAGGGTACGCTTTGAGCGCCCAGTTTACAAAGTTCGATAGTGTTTCAGGGTCGCCCATATTTGAAATTCCTACATTTTCTAGAAGCGTCAATTGATTGTTTTGCACTGACCACCGCTGGTTTTGAGTGCTGTCGATCGAAGGGTTGACCCAGGTACTTGTTCCACCGGTCTCCACAAGGACATTGACCTTGTCGGATGATACAGCTGCAAGCATTTCGTTCAAATCAGATGTGCCTGCACCGGAATAGGTACCGCTTTCGTCGTCATAAGCACTTTCTAGATCGGTTCCGTTGAGGTAGATGAGCAGAGTGAAGTCGTCGACTAGCGGTGGAACTGAGCTGTCGATAAGCACACTTCTTGTTGCGCCGTCCCACTGCACGTCGCTACCTAAAAACTCGGCGGGAAACCTCACCGGTACCATGGTTCGTCCGCTGACCAGCACGGCTGGGGTATCCACCGAGTAAACCAGTCCGTTCACAGTTATTTCTTTCGAACCGATCGGGAGTTTCAGAGTGATATCTCCCTTGATTATGGTAACGGTTTTAGTCGTGCCATCCCAGGATACGGTAGCACCCAAGGCCTCTGAAATAAAACGTATCGGTACCATCGTACGGTTGTCTTCGTTGATGTATGGGGATACATCCACAAAGTCGACCCGCTCGTCATTGACATAGACGTTGATGGTGGGGAGGGCATGGGTGATAGGTAGTGAAAATAGAATCAGAATCAATAGGCAAGGAAGTAGATGTTTTTTCATAAACCGTCAAACTCCTTTCGTAATTTGAATGTAGTTCGCATTTATTAATGGATACCATTATTTGAAGACGCTAAACATCAATTGGGTAACTTAAACCGAATAGGATTTGAATATTACATTTGTCTTAAATTCATGATTTATCGGGCAAAGTCTATTAAAATAGGAACATGGTAAACTAACGATAAAAACGAGGACAAAGATGATTAAAAAAATCAACTATGAAGAGACCTATGCCATACGCCAGATTGTGATGTGGCCCAATAAACATCTGGAATACATCATGCTTGATGACGATCCTAAAGGCGAACACTACGGATTGTTTGTCGATAGCAAACTGATCAGTGTGATTTCGGTCTTTATCACGGAAAACTCGGCACAGTTCAGAAAATTTGCGACGCTTTCACAGTATCAAGGCAAAGGATACGGCACGCTTCTGCTGAGTTATGTTTTAAAACAGTTGGAAAAAATGGGAATAAAAAGAGTGTGGTGCAATGCGAGACTGGACAAGGCAGATTACTACGGAAAATTCGAGTTTGTAAAAACAGATATTTTTTTTGAAAAAGGTGCAAAAAAATATGTCATAATGGAAAAGACGAATCACGTTTAACGCATCCTATTACAGGTGAATTGTGGATATTACGATTGGAATAGAGCTCGGTGTGGTACATATTCAGTAAGCGTGATAATCGTTTAGGCAGGTTGTTTATAAAAATAGAGATACTCAGGTGCGGTTTGACCTGAAAGACGAGGTGTGCGATGAGAAAAATAATTGTGATTTTGCTGCTCATAGCTATCGGACTCGGTGTGATCTATGTTTGGCCGATACTGGATAGGGAAGACATGGGGCTTGTCCTCCTAAAGGGGATAGTCAGCATTCCTTTCAATTCGACTAGCTATGCTGAGTTAGACGATGAGAGCCATAGCCTGGTTTCATTCAAATATAAAAATGAACTGCCGCTTGTCGAGTACATGCGGGATATCGGATGGAAGTATAGGGAGCGTCTTGGTTCGGGCTATGTGTTTTCAAGGGCTGGTATCGACGTAATCGTTGAAACCAATCTTTATGGCAATTGGTTTATTGTATGGGAGTTACCCGAGGAAACAAATTTTGAACTAGGTTTTTACTTTCTTAAGAACGAGTTCGTAGAAGAACTTTCCACCAACGACTTGGATCTTTCTGAAGCTACGCTCATGTTCTCCGAAAAAGACATTGAAAGTTACCGGTGGGATTCGCATGAAATTGTCTTTAAGCCTAATTTCATCACTTATCTGAAAGACATGAAAACAGATAAGAGAGAAGATGGGATCTTAAAATTGTCTGGTGGATCCGAATATTTCAATACAGACCAGAAGGACTACTTTATCGTTTCGCTTCATGGTAACGCGATCTATAGCGGGCATTTTGAACAATCGCCGATCTCCTCGATGTATCAGCCATCCATTAAGATGCTTGATACCGAAAGCGGCATCAGATTAGAGGCGGTCGAGACTGAATACGAGATTGTAGATAAAAGAGAAAATGAGACCTTATATGAGCTGTTAAAAGAGCTGGGGCTCATCGAATAGAGGTGTTTAAAAGGGCTGTCGCACGACGATTTAATCAATCGTTATGTGACAGCCCTTTTTTAGGTCAAGCTGATAATTCCTTGTTCATCAGTTCTAGGAACACAAGCACAAGCTGCGGATCGAACTGGGTGCCTGAATGGGCTTTTATCTCGTTGATGGCTTCGTCTGGCGACATGGGTTTTCGATAGGGTCTAACGTCTGTCATAGCGTCATAGGCGTCGATAATCGATAAAAGACGACAAGCCAGAGGGATAGACTCTCCACTGAGTCCGAAGGGATAACCGCTGCCATCCCACCATTCATGATGTTTATAGATCCATTCCGAGATAGGCATCAACTCACTGGATGACTCGGCGATCCTAAACCCGATTTCGGTATGGCGCTTGATTTCGGAGTACTCTTTAAAGGTCAACTTTTCCGGTTTAAACAAAATAGTATCACTGATGCCTGTTTTACCTATATCGTGGAAATGCGCGAACAGAGCCAGATTTGAAAGTTCGGCCTGGGGATAGTTGATCATCGTCGCCATCTTCATCAAAAGATCACTCATTCTATCTATATGGCCCTGAGCGACAAAATCACGGTCTTCAAGCAATTTGCTCAAGATGCCTATATTTCTACTCTTTGTACTCTGGCGGTGGAAAAGCTTCTCGCGGTACATAAAGTCATCGGCGCACTTGATCATGTCCTCGACGGTTGGATAGTCTGGACCGTGAGTACAGAAACCTAGTGAAATGCTAAAGGGAATCATTCTGGATTCCTTGTTCAGCTGCTCGATCTGGGACTGGATGTCGAGTTTTGCAGTTAAAACATCCTCCTCCTTCCAGCCCCTGAGCACGACGATGAACTCGTCACCGCCGATACGTGCGACAAACTCGGCGTGCTCGAACTGAAGCTTGAGCAGATCTGCCACCGTCTTCAGGTAGGTGTCGCCGGCATCGTGGCCCATCGTGTCGTTCACAAGCTTCAGACCGTCGATATCCACCATGATGAAGGTGATGCCATCAAGGGGCTGCTTTCTCATTTTGGTCAGCTGAAGTTCAAAGTAGTTGCGATTGAACAGCGATGTCGGCGTATCGGTGATGCTTAAATCAAAAATGGTCTTTTCAGAGTTCACCCTGTCGGTGATATCGCGCACCACAGAAATCACTTCTTCATCATTCAGTTTTGAAAACCTTGATTCAAAGTATTTTGTTGTTTTTCCGTTCACTTCGTATTCGATGGGGCTGACTTCCTCGCATAGTAGTGCCTGTTCGATTGCGATTTCAAAACTTTTGGCGATTCCGGCACTTAAGAATTCGCTGATATGGTGATGGAGGTATTCATCAGATTGGATATCCAGCGATTCGGTACCATGGGGTGTCAGGTAATCCACGATAATGCCATGCCTGTTGATCAAAATCACAGAGTCAGGCATGGATTCGATAATGGCCTGCAGTTTCTTTTCGTTGTATTTGAGTTGATGCAGGGCTGTAGACAAATCGGTCGTATTTTTCCTTACCGCCAGCCTTAGCTGCAGGTTCCAGAACACTAGGAAGATAAGAACGACAAGGGTAGCCAATATTGCGGTCTTAAGGTATTTGCTCATGATGTCTTCAAGCAGGGTTGATTTTCCGTACCACAGCTCGAGGATCGACTCTCTTTCGAATGGTGTTATTTTGTCAAAGCCGTCTTCGATAACAGAGACCAAGGCGCTATTCTCTTTTAAAACCGCCCTATGAAACTGCCCTGTGTACAGAGGTTCGGTATGGTTGAATGTATCTTGGAGGCCGTATTTGTATAGAAAGTAGCGTGCTGGTGGGTTATCCACAGCAAAGATGACCACCTCATTTTCAGAAGCGGCGGCAATAATCGCTTCGTAGCTGTCGTATAGTTCGATATTTTCCACACCGGCGTCTTCAAGTACGTTGATAGCCTGGTCGCCCTTCTTTGCAGCGACAGTAAAGCCTTTCAGCGACTCGGCCGAATTGATGCCTGAAATATTTTTATGGAAAAAGATGGACACGTCGATGTCTTCGTAAGGCTCTGTGAAAGCATAGATTTTTTCACGGTCCGTATTTTTGAAGATGGTATCTATGACATCGTATTCACCGCGGTTCATGGCTTCAAGAGCTTGCGACCAGTTCATGGCGGTGATGTTGACCTTGATGCCTGTCTTGTCTTCAAAAAGACTCCATTCGTCGATCAAAATGCCTCGAAGCATTCCGTCCGAATCATAAAAGACAAAGGGCGGGTAGTTATCATCCATCACAACATTGATTTCTGAATGCTCGGCGGGCGATGCCAAAAGGATGTTGATTGAAAGAAGTACGAACAAAAATACTGCAATGACTATGTATTTGAAATTTTTCATATAATTCACCTATTGAATAATTGCCTTTATTAATTGCCGTTAACAGTAAAATTATATAATACATACCCAAGTATTACTAGTGAACACGCTGATAATGAATCATTTTGAGTCATTTTTAAGTTGAACCGCAATAAAATCAAAAAAAAAATCAAATTGTGGATTGGCAGCCCCTAAATTGTGCTATAATTCGATTTGGCAACAATATGACAAAAAAAGAAAGTGAGCTGACATAGATGTCGATATTCAAACCCAAATTCTTTTCAACCTTAAAGGGGTATACCCTAAATCAGTTTTTTAAAGATTTGACCGCTGGTGTTATCGTAGCGATCATAGCGCTACCGCTGTCTATCGCACTTGCCATAGCATCGGGTGTTTCACCGGAAAAAGGACTGCATACGGCGATTGTCGCCGGATTTATCATTTCGTTCTTAGGCGGAAGCCGTGTGCAGATCGGAGGACCTACAGGCGCCTTCATGGTTATCGTATATGGCATAGTCGTCAATTTTGGAATAGACGGCCTGATCACTGCCACGTTTTTGGCAGGAATCCTCATCACATTGATGGGCCTGTTTAAACTTGGCGGTCTTATCAAATTCATACCTTATCCGATCACCACAGGATTTACAAGTGGAATCGCACTGACCATCTTTTCTTCGCAGATCAAAGACTTCTTAGGTCTTAAGATTGATGTTCAAATGCCTGCTGAGTTCATCGAAAAGTGGAAGATCTATTTTGAACACATGGACACGGTCGATTTGACGACGCTGGGGGTAGGAGTATTGGCACTGCTTATCATCGTCTTATGGCCAAAGGTGAACAAGCAGATTCCGGGCGCGCTTATCGCCTTAATCGTCACTTCGGTCATCACAGTGGTCTTCGATCTTGACATCATGACCATCGGAAAGAAATACACCGACTTATCCTCTGCGTTCCCTAAGCCGTCCTTACCGGACTTATCTTTTGCAAGGGTTCAGCAGCTTATCGTTCCTGCTGTGGCGATCGCACTTTTAGGTTCGATAGAATCGTTACTGTCGGCTGTAGTGGCGGATGGGATGATTGCAGGTAAACACCGTTCGAACACCGAACTGATCGCACAAGGTATCGCCAACATGGCGTCGAGTATTTTTGGTGGAATTCCTGCAACTGGGGCTATTGCAAGAACCGTGGCAAACGTCAACAATGGCGGACGCACACCCGTTGCCGGCATGGTCCATGCCGTGGTGCTGCTGTTGATGATGGTGGTCTTGATGCCTCTAGCTAGGCTGATCCCGTTATCGGCACTCGCCGCAATCCTGATTGTCGTTTCTTACAACATGAGCGACTGGCGCGAGTTTAAATCCTTGTTTTCATCACCGAAGAGCGACATATTGGTCTTGTTGGTCACCTTCTTCATAACAGTCCTATTTGACCTGGTCAAAGCCATCGAGGTCGGAATGGTCCTCGCTTCGCTTCTGTTTATGAAGCGCATGTCTGAAATGACCGATGTCAATATCCATACCCTCGACGCCGCGGAAGAGTCGTCATCGGAATATGATTTCGAGAGTGTTCAGAATCAGTTGAAAACTAGAAAAGGCGTTCAAATCTATGAAATCAACGGTCCCTTCTTCTTTGGAGCGGCAGATAAGTTCTTAGACGCCTTAAGCCAGATGGGAGAGAAGACAGACACCCTGATCGTCCGTATGCGTTACGTGTCTACAATCGATGCGACTGCCATACATGCGCTTAAGAGAATGATTTCAACCTGTAAGTCCAAACATATCAAACTGATTGTCACAGAGCTCCAAGCGCAACCTCAAGCTGCATTCGATAAGGCTGGATTGACTGATAAGATTGGGAAAGATAAGATTTTCCGCTTGTTTTCTGAAGTTGTGAATTAGAGATTGATGATTAGAGATTAGAGATTGGAAGATTAAAGAGTATAAAAAAACAGCCTGGTTTGGGCTGTTTATTTTTTTGCTATTGGAATTTGTATTTCGGTGACGAACTCGTTTTCAGAGTCCGCGAAATCGTAGTCTACGATGTTCTTTTCGATAGAATCTCCTGCGACCTTGTAGCCGTTCTCGTTTATCCAATCGACCAAAGTCTGGTAGTGTTTTGACATATCGGAATATGGGCCGATGAAGGTCGTGCAGGCGTAATCCGATGCGGGCATGACCACCAGTCCGTCGAGCGAGCTGCTCTCAAGCATGACCACTTCGATAAAATAGCGATACTTGTTGAAAATGCCTTGCTCGATCGTTTCCTGCGAGATCGAGGTGTAGATCTGACCTTCGATCAGCCACGAGCTGATCTTCATAAATTGTCTGGCCTCCTTGAAAGCCTCTTTGATCTCTACCTCGTTTGACAGGTCCTCAATAGTCAAAAATGTACCGTATCGTTCGTTCAAATGCCGGACTTGTATCTTTCCGTCCATCTCCTTGACGTTGTCAAGAAGGCTTAGCTTATTTTGAATCTTCATCTTAAGGTTAAGAAGCCTATGGATTTTTTCGTCGAGCTCCTCATCCTTCTTTTTAAGAAGCGACATCAGGTTCAACGTGTTTTTTTGCCTCATGTAACCTCGAATATCCGAAAGTGAGATATCCAGGTTCTTAAAGAAAAGTATCCTGCTTAAAGTAAACAAGCTTCTGATACTGTAGTAACGATAGTCGTTTTGAGAATCGATTTCCGGTTTTAGGATATCCATCCTGTCATAGTGTCGTAACGTATCGGTACTGATATTAAAGAGCTTGGCCATTTCTCCAATCAGAAATTTATCTTTCATCTGTTTCTCCTTGTCTCGAATTGATAAGTGTAATTATACAGGAGTCGGACGAGCGTGACAATCAGAAGAACGATTTAAAGTACGACAGATGAACTAATTATGATTTATAGCATTGTCTTAATGGCACAAAAATAGTATAATTAAATTTAAGTGATTTGTACGTGCGAATTTAGGTCAGTTCCAAGTTTAGTTCATGTAAAACAATAATCATTTAACATATATAAAAGGATGTTTCAGTAGTAGGTGCCTGCTCAGACATTTTGAACCGACATTAAACGCGCCTCTGAATTATTTGGAGGGAACTACATGAATTTAACGAACGAAAAAGTAAAACACACCGTATTCGGAAAAGGTGTAATTAAAAGTCATGAAGAGGATATCTTAACCATTTGGTTTGAACGTTTGAATGAAGAAAAGCAATTTGAGTATCCAGATTCTCTCGGTTCGTTCATTAAGTTGGAAAATCAAGAGTTGTGGCCTGAAATCGAAAAAATAAAAAAAGAGAATAATAGAGAACAAACTGCAAAAAAACTTGTAGAAGATGAAGCAAATCGTGAAAAGGCTCGTAGAAGAAAGTTTGAAAGAGCTGTAAACAACGCCAATAACTCAAGTAAGAAGAAGTCGGATAAGACAAATGTCGCATTCCACTGCAGTTACTGCGATGGTGGTATCGAGAGCAACACAGTCGGGTTTGCGGATATCTGTTCTGAAGAAATGATGAACCATAATGTGAAAGTTGCCAAGCAGATCTGGTGTAAGAGCGATGACAGCAAATGCAGAAAATACCTTGACGGTGAAATCTCTAAGGAGGCCTTGGACATCAAGTCGAACGATGATAATTTTGTTTGCTACGAAAGCCAGATGCTTGAAAAATGGCGTGCTTACGTAGGCGTTGTTCAAAGTGGAGAGAGAAAAGGAAAGCCGAAGACACTACGCGGAATCAATGCGCATAGTTTGGCGATCCTATCCACTCAAAGACCGACAGACATGGATGAGGAAAGATTTATCTTTGCTGTCTTCATCGTTCACGAAAGACATATCGGCGGACAATGTGAAGACGGATATGTTGGCGCACATGATAAATACCGTATCAAGTTGACGCTTGAAGAAGCCAAGCAACTTAGATTCTGGACATACCATGTCAATACGACTAAACCAGAAAGCATGGTATTCGGTCGAGCGCTTCAAAGATATTGGACAGATCTTCAGTCAGCTCAACTTTTGAAGGATATCGTAAGAATCAAAAGAGGAACCGAAGACGAGGCATTGTCTAAGGAAATCTTCAAGTTCTACTGCGATACCCATACACTTGATTACCTGAACATCGCATCACCGAGCGGAGCGCTCATCAAATAGTAATTGATTATCAACACCCGGCAGATTCGATTTGTCGGGTGTTTTATTTTTATTTTCCGTGAATATTAGATTTTTTCAAATCTATTTAGTAGAATATAATAAAGGGAACCTGGAAATTGTCACAGAGGGAGATAAGATGGATCAATTATACGCAGTACTATCTACTTATAAAAGCCCAAAAATTCTTGATATCGCTACTGGATCCGGAGCTTTTCTAGAGCAGTTGTCAAATGTGATCGATCATCCTTCCAGCTTGATCGGGATAGACGTGAAAGAAGAGGCGATCGAAGCGGCGAAGCTGATTCATACAAGTCCGCCCTATGAGTTTTATGTCATGGACGCCCACAAGATGTCTTTTCAGGACAATAGCTTTGATATCGTAGCCATCTGCAATTCACTGCACCATCTTGAATCCTCAGAGAGGGTAGTTGAAGAAATGATCCGCGTCTTAAAGCCTGGAGGATCACTTGTGGTCTACGAAATGATCTCAGACGACCTGTCGGTAAAGCAGCAGACACACATGTTTCTTCATCATTACTGGGCTCAAATTGATATGTTTAACGGAATCACCCATAAAGTCACCTATTCAAGAACTCAGCTTGACGACCTTTTCAACACTTATGGGCAGCTGATGAACGTGCACTCGTCAGAGGTCGAAAAAAACGTGGAGGAAACCGAGGAGCTGCTCGTGTCGCTGAAGGAGTCGGTAAGAAGGTATCAAGACAAGACCTTGGAGTTTTCAGATGCGGACTATTATATAAGAAAAGGAAATCAATTGATACAAAGAATAGAACAGATCGGATTTGACCTGGCGACATCTTACTTGTTGGTCTTTCAAAAAATCAAATCAGCTCCTTGATCGTATGGTTGGAGCTGATTTTTATAGTAAAATTAGCCTAGGAACATTATGTTCATATGATTTGACAGGAGCAGACCCCATGAATAGATACAGTATAAGAAAATGTACCCTTAATGAGATACCTCAGGTGCTGCGACTGCAAAAGGAGTGGCAGGGGGAAGAAATCACCTATGGCTTCACAGCCGCGGACCATTCGTACCTGCAGCAAAAACTTGGGGATTACTTTTATATAGCAGAGCAGAACGGGATCATAATCGCTTTCGCCTATGCGAATATCGAAAAGGCACGGGATATGAATATTTTTGAAGATGGGGAGCATTACCTGGAAATCGAAGATGTTTATGTCGCACCGACCCACAGGGGAACAGGTGCAGGGAGCCAGCTTGTGAAAAAACTTTTGCAAACCGCCAAAGATCACGGGATAGAAAGGTCTCTTTTATTCTCGTCGACTAAGGACATTAAAAAGACGATGAACTTTTATGAAAAATTAGGATTTAAAACCTGGAATATTCAAATGTATAAGTAAAAGAAGCTAAAATCTTGTAACCGATGAATCCATGCATCAGATAATTGATAGAAGACAGTCATGATGGGGTAAAATCAATGATAAGACTATCATGAGGGAGGCGGGTGAGCACATGAAAAGAATCAGACACTACCTCAACAAGGAAAATTTCAGAATCACAAAACTTGGACTCATTCAGTCAGCGCTCGCATCGAGTATCATGGTCATCATATGGGGAAGCTTTTTTATTTATAATTATCAGCAAAACAGACAGCAGCAGCTAAGTGTGGAACTCGATGAACTGGATCATTTAGAGAGGATCGTTCACGAGTATGTTCGTGATGCTTCAAATATCCTATTAGGATTCAGCGACAGCGAAAGTGTCAAAATTCTCCTTAAGGAGAGTCCTGAAACAATGGATGAGGTACTGTCAGACATTTTCTTATCGATCAGTAGGAATGCTAAAAACTACAATCAGATGCGTCTACTTGATGCCCTTGGAATGGAAGTGGTAAGGGTAGACCGATCGAAGGAAGGATCCTTAAAGGTGGTTACGGGTGACGAGCTTCAGTACAAGGGTGACCGCTACTACTTCACAGAGACAAAAGCGCTAGGTCCGCATGAAATCTTTCTCAGTCCGTTCGATTTGAACATCGAGCACGGCGAGATTGAAGTGCCCTACAATCCGATGGTTCGTCTGTCGATGCCGCTTTATGGGGACAATCAGGAGTTTTATGGGATCATCATCATAAATGTCATGGGACAGCAGCTGATCGATGAACTGCAGGCGTCAATGCTCCATCCTGATGAACTATTCTACATGACCGATGAAAACGGGTATTATATCAATCACCCGGACCCGACTAAAACGTTTGGATTTATGTTTGAGGATAAAAAGGATGTGACGATACAAAACGACTTTCCCGAGGTCTGGGAAGCGTTGAGTGAGAATCGGCGAACGATCAGAACCGAAGACGGTAGGTTTTTCTTGTCGAGTAGTCAAATGATCGATTCTGAAAAACTTAATTCAAGCGACAGGTCATTCAAGTTCATCATGCAGATACCTTCGAATACATGGTCCGAATCGGATGTCGGACTGATTGTTTCGAATATGATTTTCTTGTTTTTCATCGAGGCGCTGATTATCATAGCCGCCTTGCTGCTTGGATCGCAGCAAGAAAAAAACAAGGAGTATCGAAATGAAATCGAAAGGATGGCCTTAACCGATAGGCTAACCGGAGTCAGCAACCGACATGACACAGAAAGAATACTGTCACGCGAGACGGCAAATGCGAGAAGATATGACTATGACCTTGCGATCATCTACATCGATGTCAACAATCTGAAATCTGTGAACGACAATCTTGGACATGCGGTCGGTGATGAAATGATCATATGCGCCACGCAAGCCGTATTGAAATCGATTAGAGAAACGGACTATATCGGACGGATCGGCGGAGATGAGTTCCTGATCATTTTGCCGCATTGCGCAGTACTTCATGTGACTAGGATCATAAAAAAGGCAAGTGACCTATTCCTAAAAATGGGACAACAGAAATACCAGATGGACTGGACCTTCAGCGACGGTGTCGCGATGTACGACGGTAGCGAATCCAGTGGTGATCTGATGAAACGTGCGGATAAGGAAATGTACCGTACCAAGAAAGCATTTAAGGCAATGAAGGACCAAGAATAGTAAAGCACCTTTTCATATGAAAAGGTGCTTTTTAAGTGGAGATTTTTAGAGACAATCGCTCAAGCACCTTCTTAAACTGTTCAAGCTGCTGAGTTTGGCAGGTTGACGCAAGAAACTGATAACAGTGTTCCCGCGTGTCGGTAAAAGTGAGATCCTTCAAATAGGCCTGAGCGACGCATTTTCGCAGCAGTAAGTGTGGGTAGCTGTCGTAAACATTAAACTTAAGGCATAGCCCGATACCTAGATCCGCGTAGTTCAGAGACCTTGCATCATCTTCGCTCCTGTAGGCATTGTAGGAAGCGTTGAAGTAAAGCTTAGCCAGCAACTTGATTTCGTTATGGTCAAGTACCTCCCCATTCAGCCTAGAGGTCAAATGATCGAAGATAAGCGCGCTGCGGTCATATTCTTTGGTATGGGACAAGATGATCCCGATCAACATCAATAATCGATATTCCATGAAAGTATAATTGTAATGCTCAATCGTCAACACATTGAACTTGGGGATGGATAGCTTTAAGGCAAAGACGGCTTTCCCTTTGGCCTCATCCAAGAGTTTGATTTCTTTGCTCTCATAAAGCAGGTTCGCTTCAATGAAAAGCTGCAACTGATCAAGTCTTACTTTGGCCTGAGGATCGATGACATCCTTTACGGAGTCGGCATGTGTCCCGATCGAATCGATCAGCGTGCTCAGATGCTTGTGTTTTCCAAGTCGAATGAGCTCGTCCATCTGATGGATGAGTTTCTTGATGAGCCGATTCTGATTCAATCGGTAATCCAGAAGAAGTTCGGATAAATCGATTTTGTAAAGCTCCGACAGTTGCTCCAACGTGACTAGCTTAGCATTGGTGATACCTAGCTCGATTTTGCGAAGGGTATCCGGATGAATGTTGAGAAGCTCCTTGATATCGGACTTTCTAATACCAAGCTCCACCCGTATTTTTTTTATGGCCTGGCCGAAACTGACATAGTCAAAATAATTCATAGAAACCTCTTTCGTTAAAATCGCGATTACAATCGCGATTTTTGTCTGTGTATCCATTATATAATAAATTAAGAAAAGAGGTGAGCGGAGTTGATGAAAATGAAATTTTCTAGGCTTATATCAATAGTGATTCTATCACTAGCGCTGCTGATTCCAAACGTTACGACCTTTGACAGGGAGGATGACATTTGGGACCTGACACTGCTTGACAGCAACACGCTAGAGGATCGAGATGATGATATCTGGGATCTGACATAGACTAATCTTGGAGACACAATGCTGACATATAACAGTAGGAAAATAAGAAGTGCACTTGATTTGCTCAACAAACAGGTGTATACAAAAGAACCGATTAATGACGAGACGTTTTTACACATACTTGAAACTTCGAATACCACCATGGCCTTACTAAAAAATCTGATGTACCATGCTCCTGTCGAAACTGTCCATCTGTTAGATGAAATTATTCTGCATTTTGATTTCGACGAATACTGATATGGCTTTACAAATTGGGCAAGAATCGACAATTTCTCATGAACCTCCTGTTTGCCCACAGGAGGTTCTTTTTATTACAAATAACTTAAACTTAAGACGATTATCTGAAAAGTTAGTACAATAAAACTAGTGAAAATAGGAATTATAAAATAAGGGGGTCTATTATGTATTTATTGATTTTCATCATACCGGCGTTAGCCATAGGATATGCGATCAGTTATAAGAAGTACAAGTCAGAAGTTGAAAAGGAAAAAGTAAGTCATGGTCCTGCACAGGAAATCGACAGTGAGCTTGAGAGGAAACTTAAAATGAGAATGCACCTTCGTGCGGTCGGCATTGGCCTTATCGCGCTATTTGTCACCGTGCTGGTGGCGGTTGGTTCTTGTTTCGCCTTCTTTGTCACTGCGATATAGTTGAGGTTGTCTGATGGATAAAAGCACCTATCACAGTTTTACTAAAAGCGTCTGTCAGCACTGCGACAGCCTACTTGATGCCAAAATTGTCATTGATGATAATAAAATATTTTGCGTGAAGGAATGTTTGGAACATGGGGTTCAGAAGTGCCTGATGGAAGAAGACGCTTCTTATTACCTGAAAAGAGTCGATTATGACAAGCCCGGCACGCCCTCGACCGTGCAGACAGGCTATAAAGACGGTTGTCCTTTCGACTGTGGGTTATGTGAGAGTCACGACCAGCACACCTGCATAGGTCTTATTGAGGTCACTCAGCGGTGCAATATGAAATGTCCGATGTGCTATGCGTCAGATGGTTCGTCAAAGGCGGACCTTTCCTTAGCAGAAATTGAAAGCATGATGGATTTTTACATCCGTGCCGAAAACGGTAAGGCCGAGATTCTACAGATTAGCGGTGGAGAACCGACGTGTCATCCTCAGATTGTAGAGGTTCTTGACCTAGCGAGAAGCAAGGATTTCGGCTATGTGATGTTAAATACCAACGGACTTTTGCTAGTCGAACGGCCGGATATCCTTGCAGCCATGAAACGTTTTGAGAAAGGGTTTGAAGTCTACCTTCAGTGGGATGGACTTGATCATGCCGTCCATACCGGCTTAAGAGACCAAAATGTGCTCGACAAGAAGATCGAAGTCTGCGAGCTCCTGGAAAAGGAAAACATACCGATCACTTTAGTAGTGACCGTATCAAAAGACGGAACGGACAAGCAGCTTGGCAGTATCATACAATGGGCGATGAACAGACCGATGGTGCGTGGAATCAATTTTCAGCCCGAAGCCTTCTACCAAATTGAAAATCCCCCACCGCGTGATAGGGTGACCCTCACAGGGGTGCTATCGATGATTGAGCAGCAGACGAACGGGCTCATACGAAAAAATGATTTCGTCCCTCTACCGTGCAATGTGGAAAGGATCGCTGTAAACTTCATGCTAAAAAACAAGGGCGTGTTCACTCCCATCTCCAGTAAAATCAGTATCGACAAGTTGAGCCCAGTGATCCCAAATTCCTTGAACTTCCACCTAGAAGACATCGAATCGATCGGTACGGATGCGATCTGTGACTGTATGAAGTCGCTGCCTAAATTCAAAAAGCTGCTGCCTAAAAAGGTCCTAAAGGCGAGCCTTGAAGAAAAACGGAACTTTGTAAACCAAGAGACCTTTAGAATGACGGTGACATCCTTTGTAGACAGGGCGAACTTTGACATCAAATCGGTCCAAAAGGACTGCGTGCATATCATCACACCAGCTCTTAGACGAATGCCGTTTTCTGCGTTCAATATGTTCCACCGAAGTAAACAGATGGGAGGCGTGTGATGGGAATGACCGCTTTTGGTAACAAGGATCTGATCATCTACACCAGTGTCCCTGTTGCGATCACGTGCCTGACGGCTGCCATACTGATCAATTTCTTAACAGAGGACAAAAAGAGGAAAGTAAGCACCTATAAGAAAACCTGGGTCGATACCTTTTCGATGTACGGCGTTGCCCTCATGCAATATGTGGCGTTTGTCCTAGGGGCAAGAGGTAAGCTGGGCTTGCTTGTAGTTGAGGTTCCACGGCTGATCCAGTGGGTGAGTGTGTTCCTTATCTACTTTGCGCTAATCGTAAACCTCACTGGAAGGCTAAAACTGAAATCGCGCTGGTCCAACATGATCAAGATAGACGCAGACCACACCGCAGAGACAAGAGGTGTCTTCAAATTCGTGAGACACCCGCTTTATGCGAGCATCATGCTTATGATGGCTGGTGCCGGACTGGTCTATGGAAACCTTCTGATACTTGCGATACTTGTCATCGTGTTCTATCCGATGATGACCCACAGGGCTAAGCTTGAAGAGAATGAACTGCTAAAATTAGAGGGATACGAGGACTACATGAACAGAACTGGACGGTTTATTCCTCGTGTCATGAAGATCTGGAGGTCGAAATGAGACAAATTGAACCCGTGAGCATTTCCTCCGGCGGATTTAACTTTTGCAAATACGGAGTGGCGGCGCTACTTTTGATCGCGCTTATAGTACCTTTTCCTGTTAGGCTTGCCTTGGTCGCATTCGACAGCCTTGTGTTACTTATCGCATCTAAAGTCGGTGTCGATAAATCGCCCATGGTTAGGGGCTATGAACTGACACTGGGCAGATGGATCACGAAAAAAAATGTGATGCTCGATAAAAATGGAATGAAGTTCGCCCATGCCTTAGGAGCCGGTTTGACCACATTCACGCTCGCTTTGCTCCTATTATCACCTAAAATTGGCTATATGGCACTGGTATTGACAACAATCTTAAAAATCATCAGCGCCTTAGGGCACTGTTCGGCACTTAAGCTTTATGGATGCCTCTATAGTGAAACCTGCTGTCAAAGCATAAAGAAGGTGCGTATCTGATGGACAAGCATATCCTACTGGCACCACAGGGCTTTATGCCCACCTTTGAGATCGCCGGATTCAGTCTTTCGAGTTATACCTTTTTTATCATCCTTGCGCTGGTCTGCGGTGCTGTGGTACTCAAACTGGCAAATGCGCAGCGAGAAGACGGCCTGGCTGAAAGAAAAGGCGACGAGAGTCTGATTATCGCATCGGCAGCGCTTATAGGAGGCACCATCGGTGCAAAGCTTCCGATACTGATCTATTACTGGGGTGAAATCATAAGGTCCGATACTCCGCTGATCGCCATGTTGAGCGGAAGGACCATCTTGGGCGGAATGATAGGTGGTTTGCTTGCAGTAATTCTTGTAAAAAGAAGGATGAACCTCAAAACACGTTTCGGAAACCAGCTGGCACCTGCAGTGGCGTTTGGCATGGCTGTCGGCAGAATCGGCTGCTTTTTTCAGGGCTGCTGTGTGGGGATCGCGACACACTCAGCTTTTGGAATCGACTTTGGCGACCATGTGCTGAGGCATCCGACCCAGCTATATGAAGTAGCCTTCCACCTGATCATGTTTTTACTGCTATGGAACCATCCTCTTCGAAAACGAGATGGTGGAGAGCTGTTGAGCAGTTATTTTATCGCCTATTTCCTTATCAGATTCTTAGAAGAATACATACGAGAAATCAACGAGGCCTTCTGGGGACTATCCATGTACCAGTGGCTCTGCCTTTTAGGAATGATCTTCCTGGTCATCAAAGCCAAAAGACGCCGCGCGATTGATCAAATTCAAAATTGACAAAGTCCCTTAATCGACTTTGTCTTTTTTGTACCTAAACACCTAGTACTCGCTCAGCTTTACCACAATGACAAAAAAAGCGTCCATATTACAATTACCTTAAATACATCTATTCAAAGTAATTATTTGGTAAAATAGAAAAAGGTTCAAATCGTGCCAGTCACCAAATGAAACAAGAAACGAACGGGCATATCCTAGCATACTCAAAAAAGGAGAAGATCATGCAATTCGGATTAATAGAACTTAACGGCACCTTCATATTTCAGTTTATCAATACGGCAATCCTACTGGTCTTTTTATCAATTATGCTAGTACTGCTGATCAAACAGTTTAAAATGTACGGCCAGATCAGTAGAATCAAAAAAATACTATCAAAGAAGTTCGATAGCCTTGATACGACAAAGGAGCTATAAAATGAAGTACAACTACTGCCCTCAGTGCGGGAACCCGCTTACCGAAAACACAACTGACGGCAAAGGATCATTCTGCGTCTATTGTCAAAAAAGATTTTCAATCACAACGATAGAACCTGTCAAAGAAGAAGTGAAAACGGCAAATAAAAAGAGATCAAGCATGAGTTCAAAGTCAGTGGTGGGCATCATTGCACTTTTGATTTCACTTATGTTTTTGGTATCAGGACTACTCAGCTTCTTTTTCTATCAAAATAACATACAACAAGAGCAGGTCTACAGCGAAACCTTATCAGAACTCGAGCAGATTGCGGCATCGGTATCCGACCAGTTCAAAGAAATTGATCTCGAAGCCAATCAGCTGGCAAGCAGACTAAGCCTGCTTGAATATGAGGCGGAAGGTGAAAACAGTCTAATCCATGAACAGCTCGATATGTCAATAAAAAAACAAGCGGATATACAGTATGCGTACATAGGTTATGAAGATAAGTCCTTTGTAATGGAGCCTGTTGAGGAGCTCCCAGATGGTTATGACCCAACATCGAGACCATGGTATAAAACCGCAGCAGAGCAAAAGCGATCGATCTGGGCTCCAATTTACTTTGATGCATCCAGTAGTAATATTATTTGTACTCTTGCAGTACCGGTTTACACAGATTCCAATCAATCTCAACTGAAAGGTGTCATGGGCTACGACTTAAATGTATCCTCACTTTTGTCAAACCTAGAAACGGTCAACTTCTTTGAATCCGATTACCTGATGGTTGTCGACCAAGAAGGAACTATAGTAATGCACCCGTCAGATGACCTTATAGGAATGCCGTTACACGTGCCAGAACTGATGGAGGCCAGTAAGGACAATCAAAGCCAGATCATCAAGTCCAACTTTGAGGGGAAGAAAAACACTGTCTTCATCACAACAATAGAAGAGATGAACTGGCATATCCTATGCATACTGCCAAAATAATAGGGTTCAAATCGTGCCAGTCACCAAATGAACATGTCAAATCGTGACTGGCACGATTTGACGCTAAGAGAGGAAGAGTTTATGAGGAAAGCAGGTTTGTTTTTTATACTGAGCCTCGCACTTTTGGGTGTTGGTTGCTCGGTGCTTGACATGGACTTGATAAAATCCAAGGAATCCTTCAAGCTGGTCAATATCGACCTTGACGACCATGAGGTGTCGACAGACGCACAAAGGCTTGTGACCGATGTCAATGTTTTTGGGATTGATCTGTTCGATCAGATCTATCAGGAAAATCCTGAAAAGAACCACTTGCTTTCGCCACTGAGCGCGGCGATTGCGATGGCTATGCTTGAAAACGGAGCAAATGGAGCGACGCGCGACGAAATAATCGATGCGCTCGGGGTTGAGGTCGATGTGCTGAACCCAAGCTTTAATGAACTGATGAATATCTACGGCGCTATCGATGAGCAAAGCGATGAAAACAGAGACTATGCAACGATAGAAAATGCTAATTCCTTGTGGGTAAGGCCCGACTTAAAGGCAAAAGAAGATTATGTCGATGTGCTTGGTAAGTATTACGACGCCCAGTTTTTTAGTGTGAACTTTAAAAGCAAAAAAACCGTCGATAGAATGAACCAGTGGGTCGAAGAACGTACGAACGGACTGCTTAAAGACACTTTTAAGGAGTTTTCTAAAGAGACTGTAGCTGCGCTGATCAACACCCTTTATTTTAAAGGACAGTGGACCGATAGCTTTTCTGAAGAGCTTACTACAAAAGAGGATTTTCAGGTGTCTGATGCACACACAGAAACCGTGGACATGATGCATAAGAGCTTGACTGCACCCTATTTTGAGACAAAAACCGCCCAGGTGGCGGTGCTTGACTACTACGGCGCACGCATGCTTGTCTTCCTACCAAAAGGTGAAGTCGCAGACATGATGACAGATAGCATGGTGCTAGAGGCGATCACATCAAATCAAAATATAGACTACCATCATCAAAGACTGAATGTAAGCATGCCAAAAATCGATTTTGAAGCGAAGAATGACCTTAAGACACTACTGATGAATCTGGGCGTCATCTCGGTCTTTGATGAAAGCGCCGCCGACCTGTCGAACATGCTCGCAAGCGACAAGCAAGTCGTAGTGAGCAAGGTCTACCAGAACGCGCGGATAAAAGTAGATGAACACGGCACTGAAGCGGCAGCCGTAACCGTAATGGAGATAGAGCTAACCAGCGGACCGGCAGAACCAGAAACGCCGATAGATTTCAACTGTGATCATCCTTATATGATTGTCATTCAAGACAGCATCACAGGAACAAACCTATTTATGGGTGTCGTGAACAATCCGAATGACTAGCACTTTTTATGAACAGTCGAGGACATGAGATGAAGAAAAACAAGTTCGCTATTCTTTTGATACTTCTGTTAACAATCACTGTTTCCTTTGCCGATGCGGGGCCAAAACCTAACCTGCAGATTGTCGTAAAAGGCCTCGAAGGCCATGAGATAGTACTGGATTTATTGGTGGATTCCGCTGGTAGGTATGAAACCTACGAGGCGACTGTAAGTGAAAAGACCGACTATGCCAAACTCATAGATTATAAGGACGAAGACGGATTTCAGCCTGCCCAGCTTAAGGGAAGCGATTTTTATATCAGGGGAAGCATCCACCCGGATCTTATCTCGGGTAAGCAGGTATTCAACTTAGGCTATAGGTTGCCTACGGAATTTAAAATCGCTGTTCTTGTAGATAAAGAAGTCCTTCTTGTAACTGAACTTGTAACAAGAAAGGAGTTCTGGAGCCGTATGAACTTGGACTTTACAGGTGTGGACCTTACCTACGACCAGACAGACGTAGGGAGCATCATGGAAAAAAGGATGCTCTTCGGTTATTTACTCAGTTCGGTAGGAAAACTGATTTTGACCCTGATCGTAGAAGGAATCCTCCTGAATCTTATCAACAAGAAGCAGGAAATTCTTAAACGCCTTAAGTTTTGGCGTTTTGCCTTGATCAACCTGATCACCCATGCGAGTCTTTGCACGGTCATGTACCTGATGCCTGTGGGCACGCATAGCCTGTCGTGGCTCATCACACTGATCATCCTTGAAATGGGTGTGGTATGGGCGGAATACTTAATGTACAAGAAGTGGTGTCAGCCAAGCGGGGATAAATCGCTGTTTAAGGTGGTGCTCATCATAAACGCGTCGTCCTTCGGGCTAGGACTTGTACCGGTGGTCGACGTCATTTTCCAGGTACTGGTGTTCTTTATCGCGCTACCCTTCTTACAGTTTTTCTGAGTAAAACATAAAAAAGCCCTGCTGTAAAGGTGATGAGTTCATACCTTAACAAGCGGGGCTTTTGTTCTATTCAATTTTAACTAGTCTTCCTGATTGCCGAACTGGCTCATAAAGCTTAAGGCCATTTCGATTTGAGTGGCGATTTCTTTTTCGATAAGTTCCTTCGCTTTTTCTGAACTGCCTTCCTTGACGGTCACCCTGAAAGTCGTAGGTGAGACTTCAAGCCTTACGTAATCGTCACCAAGGGCTTTCCTTGCAGCTTCTTTAAGCATTTGCTTTGTATTGTCCTCTTTTAAGAAGGTCGCTAATTGGTCCTGAACAGATACTACTATTCTTCCCATATCGTCAATTTTAATTGATTTGATAAACATGCTGCTATCCATAATTGCCTCCGTTTTGTAATGAATTTTGTCTCGTTTACAGGCTGGTACGCTGAAAAACAGGTTAATCATAGCATAAAAACTAAAAAAGAACCAGCCATGTTAGATGATATCAGCAATTTGTAAATTTTTTTTGAACATCATTTATAAGCCATTGATTTTTAACAAAATAGGAGTATATTGAAAGTAGAAATTAGCAGTCTAACAACCAGAGTGCTAAAACGTGAAAGAGGTGAGGTTATGAATCAAGAAAAAATGACCAAAAATACAATCGCTTCAATCAATGGGGCGAGTCAGCTCGCATCCGAATACGGCAATCAGGCGATCGATAATGAACATATTCTTCTTGCGATGCTTCAGCTGGACAACAGTCTGGTACAGTCGATCGTTCAGTCCATTTCTGAAAACGCGAAAAACATGGAAAGGGAAGTGGAGAGCCTTCTACAGAAAAAACCCAAAGTATCCGGCGCGAGTTCCATCTACCTATCCACAGAAGCCAGCCAGACACTGACAAGCGCTGAAAAAATAGCAAAGCGCATTCACGACGAGTTTGTCAGCGTGGAGCACCTTTTGATTGCCATGATTCAAAAGTCGGGCATGGCCCTTCAGCATCTGTTCAAGACCTATAATCTGTCAGAGCAAGCAGTGTTAGAGGCGCTTAAGGCGATACGAGGCAACAAGCGCGTACTATCTGACGATCCTGAAAAGACCTACAAGGCGCTTGAAAAATACGGCACAGACCTTGTGGACAGGGCAAGACAGAACAAGCTCGACCCAGTCATCGGACGAGATGAAGAAATCCGAAGGACGATCCGTATCCTGTCGAGAAAAACAAAAAACAACCCGGTGCTTATCGGCGAGCCAGGTGTCGGTAAAACCGCGATTGCAGAAGGATTGGCCATTAGGATTGTCAAAGGCGACGTGCCAGAAAGCTTAAAAGACAAGACCATCTTCTCGCTCGACATGGGGTCCCTTGTTGCAGGCGCTAAGTTTAGAGGCGAATTTGAAGAAAGGCTTAAGGCGGTACTAGATGAGATCAAATCCAGTGAAGGAAAAATCATTCTCTTTATCGACGAGCTGCACACTGTTGTTGGGACCGGTAAAACGGAAGGCGCGCTGGATGCGGGCAACATGCTAAAACCGCTGCTCGCGCGTGGAGAACTAAACTGTATCGGTGCCACCACCCTGATGGAATATAAGAAACACATCGAAAAGGACACTGCCCTCGAAAGACGCTTCCAGCCTGTAATTGTAGCAGAACCGACTGTAGAAAGCACAATCACCATACTACGCGGTTTAAAAGAGCGCTACGAGCTCTATCACGGGGTGAGAATCAACGACCATGCGCTGATTCAGGCGTCTGTACTTAGCGACCGCTATATCACCGACAGGTTTTTACCCGACAAGGCCATCGACCTTGTGGATGAGGCCTGCGCGCTGATCAAGACAGAAATCGAGTCCATGCCAATCGAACTCGACGAGATGTCCCGTAAGATGATGACCCTTGAGATAGAACTGGCAGCACTCGACAAGGAAAGGGACGAAGCGAGCGTCAAACGTAAAAGAGTGATTTCTGAAGACCTCGCGAACCTCAAAGCGGCCTTTGACGCCAAGTCGGCCCTTTGGAAAAACGAAAAGTCCTCGGTGGACCAGGTCACAAAGCTTAAGGAAGAACTCGACCAGATCACCTACGAAATAGAAAAAGCCGAGCGCGCTTACGATCTGAATAAGGCCGCAGAATTAAAATACGGTAAGCTGCCCCAAGTGCAAAAGGCGCTAGACGCACTAGAAAACGTAGAGAAAAAGGCCCACCATATGATCAGAGAAACGGTCACAGCAGACGAAATCGCGGGCATCGTATCCAGATGGACGGGCATTCCGCTCGAAAAACTCGTTGAAGGCGAAAGAGAAAAACTCCTGCACCTTGAAGGAGAGCTGAATGAACATGTCATCGGCCAGGAAGAAGCGGTTCAAAAGGTATCGGACGCCATCCTCCGTTCTAGGGCTGGCATCAAGGACCCAAGCAAACCCATCGGTTCCTTCCTGTTTTTAGGTCCGACAGGCGTCGGTAAGACAGAGCTTGCCAAACAGCTGTCAAAAGCTTTGTTCGATACGGTGCACAACCTGATCAGAATCGACATGAGCGAATACATGGAACGGCATACGGTATCTAGGCTTATCGGAGCGCCTCCGGGATACGTGGGCTATGAGGAAGGCGGACAGTTGACAGAAGTCGTACGTCGCCAGCCCTATTCAGTGATCCTGTTCGACGAGGTCGAAAAAGCCCATGCCGATGTCTTTAACGTGATGCTTCAGATACTCGACGACGGCCGGGTCACAGACGCACAGGGAAGGACTGTGGATTTTAAGAACACCATCATCATTATGACCTCAAACCTAGGTGCCGAGTACCTCTTAAACGGAATGAACGACCAGGCGCAAATCGAACAGTCCGCTCTGGATGCCGTAAACAGGGAGCTCAAAACCCACTTTAAACCTGAATTCTTGAACAGACTGGATGAAGTCGTAGTCTTCAAACCGCTTGGACATCAGGTGACCATCAAAATCATCGACCTCTTGATCGCAGAAATTCAGGAGCGCCTATCAGACCAGGAACTGACACTGGATGTGACCGACAAGGCCAAAGAGCATATCTTAAAAGAAGCCTATGACATACACTTTGGTGCAAGACCGCTCAAAAGATACCTACAAAAAACAATCGAAACACTACTAGCAAAAGCCATTTTATCAGGAACCCTGCAAACCGGTGAAACAGCTACAATCACAGTAAAAGACAACACACTTGCCATCAACTAACAAAAACTACGCGTACTCGGCGCGTAGTTTTTATTATGTCTATTGAAAAACCCCAAGCATTATGAGAGGATAAAACTGGCAATAAACAACTTTACCCAACCACAACCTCGCGTAGTAGCTAGCCTTGTGCTAGCCCTCTTAATCAAAACACAAGCAAAATAGCACACCAGGAGAAGACATGAACAATAAATTAATAAGAAGACAACCGAAAGGCGACTATAAAATAATTGCAATAAGCGACGTACACGGTCGCTATGAAGTACTGGACAAACTACTAAAGAAAGTAAACTTAAAAGAAGAAGATTACCTGGTCATCATTGGCGATTTCATCAACAAAGGCGTCGACAGCCTTAAAACATTCGACTACATAAAAAAACTTTCCAAACGCAAAAATACCTACATACTAAAAGGAAACCACGAGTTCAATAATCAAAGCGTCATGAAGAATGCGGACCACACAGAACGAGCTTTCGACTTCTTTAAAGAGGAGAGGTTCGAAAACATCATCAATGGCCTATTGAAACACAGCAATATCGAAGTAGGCTCATTCGAATCAGGCACACAGCTTCATGCGCATTTGAACGAGAACCACCATGACGTACTCTCGTTCTTTGAGAGCCTCCCAGTAGTGCTTGAGATCGACACCTTTAGATTCGTACATGGTGGGTATGACCCAAGCTTTTGTCTAGACACGCAGGAACACAAATTTTTAAAATTCGACTTTTACAACGATCATGATATCGTCAATGACAAGACCACTGTCGTAGGTCACTGGCCGACGTGCAACCTTAGGACTGACAAGGTAAGCAATACGCCATACATCAACAGCGAGAAGAACATCATCTTCATAGACGGTGGTCTGAGTGTAAAGACCACAGGCGAGCTAAATGCTTTTATCATCGATAAGAAAGACGAAATGATCAGCTACGACCATGCCGCACAAAATGAGTTTGTAAAAAGGACAGTAGCAAGCGCGCATACCTTCAAAAAAGAAGAGACAATCTACATCAATTATCCCTATTATGAGTTCGAGGTGCTTGAAACGGGTGAACGCATGACCAGATGCAGACATCTTCACTCACAAAAGGAGTTTTCGGTATTCAATTCATTGTTAGAGCATAGGGACGGTAAAGCTGCGCTTAAGATCACCTATGTGAACAACTTCTTAAACCTTAACCCAAGTGATGAGGTCTTAGTCTGTTACGAAACAGAAGACGCGACACTCGTCAAACACAACAATGAGTTTGGCTGGCTGCTTAAAACGCAGTTTGACGGCGGTTTATCCAGTACGTTAAATATCAAGGTATAGGGGAGCGATTCCATGCAGTCATTAAACTCAATCAAACGTTTAAAACAATGGGCGGCCAGGTTAAAAACTGAAATTATCGCCCTTTACTTAGTGCTTAAACACCCGCAAACCCCTTTATATGCAAAACTGTTCGTTGCGCTAGTCGTCGGATACGCCCTAAGCCCGATCGACCTGATCCCCGATTTTATTCCGGTAATCGGTTACCTTGACGATCTGATCCTGCTGCCTATGGGGATCGCCATTGCGATTAGGCTTGTACCACCTGATTTGATGCAGGCTTGCAGAAAAGAGGCCATTGAGCATCCGCTGGCAGTCAGACCCAAAAACTGGATTGCGGCTTTGGTCATTGTAACGCTCTGGCTTGCCCTGATACTGGTTGTCATCTCAAACTTTGTGGCCTAAAGCCCAGATAAAATCCTTCATGCGGATGCATGAGGGATTTTTTTTGAAATTTGTCCTTGTCAAACTATTGACAAGGACAGGAACTAGGCATATAATCAAAACATACCTACCGGTAGGTATGTAGGTGAAACAATCTAGGAGGAACATTAAATGAGCAAAATAGTAGTAGTTTCAGGTAGCCCAAGAAAAAAAGGAAACACAATATCCATGGTCAAAATTGTGGAAGAAAATATCAAAAAGATGGATGCTTCAGTTGAATTTGAATACATTTATCTGATTGAAAAGAATTTGGGCTACTGTTTAGGGTGTAACAGCTGTTTGCTAAAAGGTCCTGAAAAATGTTTGAAAAGAGACGATGCGAAAGAGATACTCGAAACCATGCACAGCGCGGATGGACTGATCTTCTTATCACCGGGGTATGCCCACAGCGTATCGGGACTTTTTAAAAACTTTATCGACCGGTTCATGTTCCTAGACCACTTACCGGAATTTGAAGGAGTGCCTGCCATGATCCTTTCGACTGCAGGTGGTGACGGAGTAGGCGCTGCGCCTAAATACATGGCCGATATGGCCGTAAGATGGTGGGGATGCAACATTATCGCCCAAATCGGTATAGGGCATGCTTTTTATTCGATGAACGAAAAGTATAAAGCCAAGTACAATAAAAAACTTATTCGCGCATCAGAAGACTTACTTGCAGAAATGACAGCAAAACAACCGATGAGACCTACCTTCAAATCCTATATGTTTTTCATTTTCAACAAGTCAGAAGGTCAAATATCACCTAGTGCTCAACCGGCAAGACATCAGTACTGGGTAGACAAAGGCTGGTACGATGCCGACTATTACTACGATACAAAGATAACCCCCCTTTACAAAATGGTAGGCGGCCTTTCGAGCGCACTCATGAAAACAGTCTTCTTATTACTGCTTGGTAAAGACGCGGATAAAAAACTAGGCGCCTGGACGCACAACATGTACTAAAAGTATTCCCCCAAGTTGCAGCTTGCGCCTTTGATATCTTGCAAGGTTGTGCTAAAATTCAAGTATATTGGATAAAGGGTGGAAACTTATGAGAGAACAAATCATTGAAAAAGCACTGCAGATGTTTATGACAGGAGGCGTGCTTCAAACGTCGCTGATCGACATCGCAAAAGAACTCAAAATCACAAAAGGTGCGATCTATCACTATTTTAAGAATAAAGAGGAACTGCTAACAGAAAGCTTTAACCTGATCGTATTGGGGATGGAATCCTTTATCATCCCCATGCAGAGCGATGAGATGAGCCTTAAGGATGCCTTCGCGTATCTACAAGAAATCATGATCCATCAAAGCAACGACGAGATGACGGGACAATACGAGTTTTTGCTGTTCTGTTCAAGAAAGCACCCAGAGCTCAAGCAAAATCTAATCGAAGCCACAAACAAGTTCAACGAGGTGTTTAAAAACAAGATACGAAAGGAACAGCAGGCCGGCCTTATCGATCAGAATGTCGATTTGGACTATGTTTTGCTCAAGATATCCGTATTCTTCGAAGGATTGATGTACCTCGATCAAGTCTATGCGCCAGTCAATTTAAAAGTGTATGCACCAAAGGTGTTCGATGAACTGCTGAATGACCTTTATAAGGGGGCATAAGAGAACTTAAGATTATAATCAAAAAACACAGTGTCGTGACACCGTGTTTTTTTGCGTGTGTGAGAAAAAGTCTTTCTATGTTCAATATTAAAATTACCTTAAATTCATGATATTGTAAAACGAATATTGTAAACTGATGATAGTCATTAAATATCACGGGTGTGAAGCATAAGTGATGAAATCGATCAGAAGGGAAAAGAGGATGATTATAGTAAAAGCGATCTTTAAGATAATAGGGATTCTGACCATCCTTTGTATTGTAGGATTAATAGTCTATGCCAATATCGTCAATTCATCTGTAGCAGTCAATCATTTTGAAATGGATGTTGCCCGTATCGCTTCGGGCGGTATTTTGATTATCGCCTCTCTACCGGCAATGTTATTTTCAAAGCAGATGACAAGCTTTGGAAACGCATGGAAATTCGAGAATCCCGAACCGACTGAATTAGGTGAAACGACCACTTTTTTAGCAGGATTTGCAATGCTGATAATTGGCATTTTTATAGCGTTAAGTAGTTAGTCATGACACAAGGAGAAGAACATGAACAAAAATAACCTATCAATCCACGACCTAATGAGCCTGTCTAAGCAACTGTACGAACTGCACAAAGACACCTGGGAACCCATGGAACCCGAACATGCCAGGGATTCCATCCTTTATATGATAGAGGAAGTGGGTGAGGTGATTTCTGTAATCAAGAAAAAGTCGGTAGATGAGATGATGAACAATGAAGTGGTAAGAAGCCACTTGGTCGAAGAATTCACAGACGTGCTCATGTATTTCACAGACGCGCTCAATCGTTTCAAAATCACACCAGAGGAATTCTCAAATGCATATGTTGCTAAATTTGAAAAGAACCTCGATAGGGATTTTACGCATGACCATAAGGTATTTATTGAAGTCAACTAGCGATAACTGTGTCAGATGGAAGCTGATACGATTTGAGAATATTAAACTAACGAATGAGGCCTAATATGAAAAAAACAGGTATACTACTACTTATTCTTACCGTCTTGCTCAGCTCATGTGGTATTGCGTCTAATGAAAAAATGGCGGTCGTAAAAGCAGAACAACTCGGTGTAATCACATATGATCTAGCTCAAAATGGTGAAATGTCGATACTGCCACGGGTCGAACTGCTTGCTGGTGTGTTAAGTCAGACGTCTTGGATCAGAGAACGTGGTCCTGCTGATCGAGGCAATGAATATTTCAAAGAACTTCAAGCTTTCTTTGAACCCTTCAAAGACCATGAAGCTGTTAGAATCGCACAGGAACTTACTGATTACGGATTTACCTATGACGCCCCCGTCAATTTCATCCTGTCGGTGGGATCTTTGCCCGCGCTCGAAATGGATGCTGAGTTTTCAACTTATCTGGTGACTAGGGCGGGAGGGGCTGAAAAGCTCGAAAAGTTTAGAACAGCGCTTGTCAACCTAGCTAAAGAAAGTGATTTCGATACCTTTTACAATAGCAACAAGGACCGCTTCGACGAAATCCTGAACCAGCAGCACAGCGAGTTCGATTTTAGCGATTCGAAGGCGTGGATCAATGACTTTTACGGCTATTCGCTAGACAGCTATAACATAATCTTCGCTCCGGCCATGTTCCCGGGCGGCGGATACAGTGCGACGGTCAACTCGAGCGCTGGAGAAACGTTCGCCTATCAGGTCATCAGAGAAAACGGCCAGAGCGAGACGGCGCCCTCCTTTAGCGGCGGACTGTTGGGACTGACTGTTCACGAGTTCAGCCACTGTTTTGTTAATCCGTCAGTAGAGAAACAGTCGGACAAGTTTAAGGAATATCAGCTCAACGACCTTTTCGCACCTGTCGATGAGCTCATGAGCAGACAGGCTTATTCAAATGTCACTGTCTTCTTGAACGAACAGATCATCAGGGCGATCACCTATCTGGCGCTTGAAGACCTGGCTGATGCTGAAACCGCAACCATAAATAAGGAAAAGGATATCTCAAGGGGATTTTACCTGACCGACTATACGGTAGAAAAACTTAGGGACTACAAGAACAACAGAGACACTTATCAAAGCTTTGACGACTTTACAGCTTACCTGATCGACTGCTATGGTGAAGACAAGCACGAGTTGTTGAAACTGCTGGATAAATGAAGCCGATGACATCCACTATGGTAGGTGACAGCTTAAGAGATACTTCCAAAAACTGTTGAGACTGCTACAATCACGGTCAAAGACAATCTGTCATACATCGATCAAAAAAACGACGCAATCACAAACGCGTCGTTTTTGATTGTTTACCGTAATCAAATCTAATAGATTTAAAGGTGTTTTATGTAAAACCATGTACAGGATTTACTGTTTAGAAGCCTTAGGACAAGTGTAACCATGGCATGCCAAGTAAAATTACCCGCAGCTGCTGGTCTTGTGCCAGCCTTCTTGATTTACAAGCATAACCAACTGAAAACTGGGTATTTGAAAAGTATTACATCTAGTGTTATTCGATAGGGGGATTATAGTGAGTGGACGATTATTTATTCTATTTGTACTTATCTTGATTAATGGTTATTTTGCAGGTACAGAAATTGCATTGATCTCATTAAATGAAACCAAAATAAAAAAGATGGCCGATGATGGCAATCAAAAGGCGAAAGACCTGCTAGTGCTTTTAAATAGACCGAGTAGGTTTTTAGCAACCATTCAAATCGGAATCACACTGGCCGGATTTATGGCAAGTGCATTTGCTGCGGAAAGTTTTTCTGGGCGAATAGTTGAAATGCTCCTTCATTCTGGTTTGAAGGTTTCAGAAAGTCTATTGAATGTAGTGGTTCTTATCACCATCACGATGATCCTTGCTTATTTTACACTGGTTTTTGGTGAGCTAGTTCCAAAGCGTATCGCAATGCAAAAATATGAGCCGATTGCCTTCTTTTCTATTCGGCCGCTACTTATCATCATGAAAGTTACCGAGCCTTTTGTAAAGCTTCTTACAATGACGACGAATGGTGTTCTAAAACTCCTAAAAATTGATCCTAATGCCGAAGATGACTTAGGAAGCAAAGAAGAAATCAGATTGTTGGTGGAATTAGGTAAAGAAAAGGGAGAGATTCAAGCACATGAAAGTACCATGATTCAGAATGTATTTGAGTTTAACAATAAAACAGCTCGAGACATGATGACCCACCGCGTGGAGATGTGTGCGGTTTCTGATACAACTTCGTTGAAAGAGCTAAATCGTGTAATCATAGAACACAAGCACACCCGATTACCTGTCTATAAGGAGTCGCTTGACCATGTCATCGGCATATTACATGTCAAAGACTTATTGGTCCCCTTAATGAGCAGCAAGCAGACTGAGTTTAACCTAGCAGAGATTATCCATGAAGTAATCAACGTACCTATGCACATGCAGGCAGACCGGATATTTAGTGAACTGCAACAGCATAAGTCCCATTTGGCGATTGTGCTAGATGATTATGGCGGAACAGCTGGTCTAATCACTATGGAAGATATTCTTGAAGAAATCATGGGAGCGATCTTTGACGAATTCGATCAAGAAGACGATTTGGAATGCATTCAGTTAAGCGAGTTAAGTTTTAAAGCCAGTGGATTAATCACTCTAGGTGAATTGTCAAACCTGCTAGAAGTAGATTTGCCTACCAAAGAGTATGAAACCCTGAATGGGTTTTTAATAGATATGTTCGGCAAATTGCCCAAACAAGGTTCTGAAATCAACTATCAGACATTACAGTTTAAGGTGTTGGAATTGTCTTCTAAGAGAATTGAAAAAGTACTGATTACAAAAATTGAGAATGAAATCAGCGCTGATGACTGATCATACCAAGATCAAAGATGATTATACACTGATAGATAAGGCAAACAGAAAAACTTTGGGACTGTTGAAACCAATGGTAAAATAACCCATACACGTGTCAGATAGAAGCTGATACGCTTGGCGACAACTTTAGGCCTCTCGATAAACCGGGAGGCTTTTTTTGGCGAATGATTAGGGGTTGACAAGTAGAAGATGAGTGGTATAATTTTGTTATACGATATATCGCTTTGCGATACAATTCTAAACGATATACTTTTAAGCGATACAACGCGAACCGATACATGAAAGGAGCAGATATGGCTAAGAATTCCAGTGGACGATTAACCGAATCGACCTATGCGATATTACTTGCGACAACAGAACCTATCCACGGTTACGGCATTATGTCGCGAATCAAAGAACTGAGCAAGGAATCGATCGTCATCGGTCCAGGTACCTTATACGGTGCTCTAAAAAAACTGATGGGTGATGGACTGATCAGCATGAAACTGGTGGATGACCAAAAGATATACGAAGTAACCGGTGCGGGCAAAGAGGTATTAAAAGAAGAATTCGAGAGACTGGAAAATTTGATTGCGATGAGCAAGGAGGTCCTAGGATGAAAAAAGTTGTTTATAAAGCGTTATTCGCATGGCAAGAAGAAAAGGAAGCCGCTTTTTTAGAAGAAATGGGCAGACAAGGATGGCTGCTTGTGGACGTATTGCCATTTAGGTATACCTTTGTAGAAGGTCAAGCAGATGAGTATGTATATCAGTTCGATTATTCGAGAATGTCAGCAGGTCAGTACATGGAAAACCAACGGTTTTTAGAAAGCTTTGGCTGGGAAAAAGTCACTCAACTCTTGGGATGGCACTATTACAGGGGCCTACGCTCAGAACTTGAAAGTGTAGAACTCTACACCGACCAGGATTCCTTAAAAGACAAATACAAGCATCTGTTTCGTCTGTTTGCGATTTTAGGGGGGATTAACCTAATGTCCTTCATCAATTTGATGAACATCTCCCAAAGGGCTGGAGGCTCCGTCCGGTGGGTAGGACTACTTAACCTTGGCGTATCGGTACTCTTGTTCTATGCGATGTACAAGATCTATAGTAAAGTTAAAAAGTATAAGGCGCAAATCTGATAGTCTAAACCGCAGGTCGACTATTCTCCGATAGAAAGATGTGGAGCAATCAATGAAGAACAAGACAAAGGTGATCTTTAACAGCATGAAGGCCATGCACTTTAAAGACACGATGAAAAAGAAGATGCTGCATCCCGATCGCTCAGCAAAACCCTTTCTTCCTAAACACTTTTCCAAAAAACATGACACGACCGTGCTTGAGGTAGAAGGCTGTCAGGCGGTGACATTCGGAAGGCCGGATAGCAAGACGCACATCCTTTATTTTCATGGGGGCGGCTATCTCTTCGAAATCAGCACCATGCACTGGCGCTTTGTCGACAAGATGACGAATCACATGAACTGCAAGACGACTGTGATCCAGTATCCGCTTGCACCTGAGAATACCTTTGAAGACACTTACCGTGTGGTAGAGGCCATGTACAAGCAGCTGACAAAAGATACAGAGGGTGAGCAGATCATACTGATGGGCGACTCTGCCGGGGCATCGCTTGCCATGGGGTTGACGCATAAGCTGGTCAAAGAAAAGAACACACCGCTGCCTAATCAGCTGATCATGTTTTCGCCATATCTTGACATGACGCTCTCGACCCCAGGTATGGCCGATGAAGAAGCCTACGACCATATGCTCAGCATGGAGTTATTAGAGCATAGTGCCAAGGTGTTTGCAGGCGGGCACCCGCTACAAAGCGAGCTGCTGTCGCCACTCTTTGGCGATTTGACTAAACTGCCGCAAACCGCAGTGTTTTACGGCACCCACGAACTTTTTTACAAAGACTGCCTAAGGCTAAAAGAGATGACTAGGCACCAGAACAACTTCCAGTTCTACGAGTACAAGGACATGCAACATGTCTGGATGCTGTTCCCCATAGAAGAGCAGACGCAGGTGCTTGAAGACATACTAGAGTTCATAAAAAAGGAATAGACATCATGTCCATTCCTTTTTTTTATGAACTCACTGAAAGTGATTTAAGAAGTTGTGTGACGATAAAAACTAAAGATGAAATTCAATGGATTGGTTTTGAAAAAACAAAGCTGACTTGGATATATTCATAGGAAGTTTACCTATTGCAGAACCATAATAGCAAAGAATTATTGTATAATAAGTAAGGTGAAACTTTTGATCATGCGGTGCGCGGTAATTGGCGGTATTGCAATCTTTGTTCAATCGAAACGTGAACGTGATTTAATGGTAAGAAGTAAATTAGGGTCAGTAAACAAAGAGAAGTAAGTGAATATTTTGAAAGGATACGTACAGATGGATTATCCAAAAAAGTTAATGCTCGCAAATATTCCAACAAAACTCGAAAAAATGAACTGGGTTTCGAGTCTATTCAAACATATCGATGTGTATATCAAAAGGGATGACCAGACGGGTTTTGAGTGCTCAGGAAATAAAGTCAGAAAACTTGAGTACCTGATGTATGAAGTGTTAAATCAAAATTACGATGGTGTCATAACATGTGGAAGCGCACAATCAAATCACGTAAGAGCTACAGCGGCTTGTGCCGCGAAACTGGGGCTTAAATGCATAGCGGTATTACGTGAATTAGATCAGGCAGAACCTGTCTGTAACCTTGCAATGACAAAGGCCTTTGGTGCAACCTGTGTGAACATCGATGCTGAGGAGTACAAACTCCACCGCACAGAGATCATGAACGACATTAAAATCGAACGAGCACTCAATGGCGACAAGATATACGTCATACCCGAGGGTGGGTCCAGTGCTTTAGGTGCGCTTGGGTACTTCGATGCGTTTAAAGAAATTTTAGAGCAAGAAAAAGCCATGAACATAAACTTTGACATGCTGTCAGTAGCCGTGGGTTCATGTGGCACCTATAGCGGACTGGTTCTTGGAAACCACCGGTTGAAGACCCAAAAGTCGATACTTGGTATCAACATTTACAATCCACAACATGACTTTACCCCCGAAATTCAGAAATTAGTTTTCAAAAGCGATACATATTTCGATCAGGCAAGCACAGACAGGCCTCTAAGCTTAAATCTTAAAAACAACTATGTGGGTGAGGCATACGGCATAGAAAACAAAAATGCGACGGAGTTTACAAAAGAAGTCACCCAAAACGAAGGCATCCTATTCGACCGTGTCTACACGAGTAAGGCGTTTTATGGGTTTATAGAAGAGCTGAAAAAGAAGGACCAAGAAATTGAAGCTTCAGGGACAAAAGGCATAAATGCTTTGTTCATACATACGGGTGGCACATTTTTATTGCCGTAAAGAGGTGTTCAGCTAAATCAAAATTATCTAAAACCTTGTTGCTCGCTAAGAGCCAGCATCATGATGCTCAGACTGGTGACCGGCACCCATTATCTAGATAGTTCAAGTTTTAAAAAAACCTGCAGCGCTTTGTATTTAAACATACGAAGCGTGCAGGTTTTTCAAATTGAGGCAGAAGTTGGCCTTTCTCTACGGTCTGGAATAGACACGTGGTCTATTCTTTTTTATAGGGTTGCTCAAAACGCTTTTCAAAAGCATTGTTCTTTTTCAGCAGCTTGTTCCAGTAAAAATTACGCAGTCTCTTTGGTGCTACCGTACCGAAAAGAAATTGCGTGATTTTCGTAAGGAATACAGGTTTTGCCATTTGATCTACCTGGCTTGAATCGAATCTGCCTGTCGATACGACAGTTTTCACAAGGGACACAAAGGGTGCGATCATCTTGTCTTGACTTTGTGGCGGTCGTATCTGTAGACCTTCGATGCCGCCTTTGATGGCGGTGCCAAGGTAGGTCCTGTCAAGTCGAAGGGACAGTTGCTCGAAGTAGGCTTCAAGATAATGCGACTGGCTACTTTCAGGAAAACCGGACTGCACCACGAAGCTGATGCTTCCTTTTGACGGAGCCAAAAGCTCGATGAATTTCATCACACGAAAAGGCATGGCGTGAACATACAAGGGCATGAAGAACAAGACGTGCTCGTCTTTTGAGAACTTGTCGGCCCACTGAGCCCTCTTTTCGTAAATCAAAAATAGTGATCATCACGTTCTCTCCTTTTGCTCTTCGATGCCCCGTAGTATCTCAATCGTTTCTTTGTGGTGCAGAATATGCCGGTCGATCATGGCAAACCGCTCCGCCTTTGTAAGCGAACTAAAGTGAAACATCCTAAGCAGAATGTCTCCATCGCCTTTTTAATGTCATAAGCCGTCAAGGGAAACCCATAGGTTAAAAATCCAAGTATGATAAAATCAGTCATAATTTCTCCTTATGTTTCTAAACGATATATATCTAATAGAAACATATCATAGTCACCGCACTTGACCATTAGAAGAATATTAGAAGTTGAAAAGAAAAGTAAAATTATTTACCTTAATGAACCGTTCTTGGTACAAACTGCTGTATAATAAAAAAAACATAAAAGAATTGTTTGTGAAGTACGGTTATCAAAAAGAGTACAAGAGATGAGGGAGACAACATGAAAAAAGAAATTAAAATCACGATCTTACTGACTTTGGTCATCTCCTGTGCAATGCTTCTTACCGGTTGCGTGTCGATCATAAAAGGCTTAGCGGACTACATAGACCCTGAGAACCTATACGATGAGGGCAATTATGAGGGCGTCATAGCCATGATCGATGTTGACGAGGAGATCGCGCACGACAACTATGTGGACATACTCCTTTTGATCAAGTCGCATATGGTGCTGGATAATCCCGAAAGAGCGCTTGAAATTGTCGATCAATATGTACAGCAGCACACTCAGTTTAAAATTGAGAGAATCAAGGTCGAAATCTATAAAAACATGTTTGAAGAAGCCTTAATGGAAGAGGCTGCCAAAGCGATACTTAAAAAATTCGAGACTCGCTTTGACGACTTTGACCTTATGGACAAGATGAACTACGGCTACCTGCTGATCGCTGTGGATCGAAACGACGAAGCGATAGAGCTTTATCTAACCTTGCTCGAAGGGGACATTGACGATGAGAACCTAGATGTGATTTACAACAATCTGGCATGGTCGTATGCTAATATCAGCGACTTTGAATCTGCCATCAACTACTCGGAGCTTTCTTTGGGCATCGTACCGAACGACACGATTTCTCTAACCAATCTAGGTAATGCCTACATGGGCCTGGACCAGTACGAGAAGGCAAAAGAGATTTACCTGCAGGCCATTCAATCTGATAATGACAACAACTACGCCTATTACGGCCTAGGTATCGTGAACGAGAATCTTGAAAACAGCGACAAAGCACTTGAAGCTTGGCTGGAGCACACTCGAATTCTTGATGCAGACATTGACGGGTGGTACGGCATTTACAGAAACTGCGAAGATGCGGGGCGTCGTGAACTCTTAAAGGATTCACTTGAAAAGATCGTAGAACTGAATCCGTCGTCCTATTACTACTCGATTGAGCTGATGGAGATCTATGAGGATGAAAAGGATCTTGGCAGGCTGTCGAACGTTGTTCTAAACTATTACCACAGCACCAGCGAGTACCAGCGCGATATTTTGCTTGCGGACTTTGATCTGACCAGAGGGCGAGAAGAAGAAGGACTAAAAAAATACAAGGAAATCCTCGAGAACTACGACCTTGACTACTATGACTATTATGACATCTTCTACGAACTTATCTGGCAAGAACAAGAGAATCTGATTCCAGTAATCGTTGAAGCGGTTGACAATAAGTTGGGAATTCTGGTGCGCCTAGAGCTTGAGATCGAACTCTATTATGAGTATGATGACTTTGACAAGGTCTATGAGGCTGCCGTCAAACTGGTGAGCCTTGATAATGAAAGTGTCATAGGGCATGAGTACCTGGGCGACGTCTATCTTGAAAGAAGTGAATACGACAAAGCCCTAAGCGAGTATCAGACCGCACAAGGCATCTTTGGAAGTTATGAGTACGCAGATGTGTCCATCATCAACTGCCTGATCCATCTTAGTGAATTAAATGAGGCAAAGACGCTGCTTGACGACATGCTTAAGCAAACCCAACCACCCGCCATGGCATACGTACATCGTGCAAGAATCGCCATGCGAGAATCAGATGAAACTTTAGCCGTAGAGATGCTCACAAGCACGTTCGAGACCTACAGCTATATGACCTACGTGCTTGACCAGTTCGAGGAGTTCGAGGCGATTAGGGATCATGAGAGGTTAGTGGGCTTTATTGATTGAATTGATTAAATAAGTAGTGAAAAGCCCATCAGGAGAGAAAATGAAAAGTAAAAGCCTAGTCATCACGTTACTGTTAATTACGGCAATCATAGTCGCGACAGGGGTCTTATATAACGCGGTTAAACCAAGTGCCACAGCCGAAGCCAAGACGACCATTCCAGACAGCACTAAAATAGATAACTGCGCTACGAAATATCCAGAGAAAACCACACCTAAAGTACCAAAGACGGTAGATATGACAATCGAGGGCACTCTTGTACGTGTGTTCACAAAATCAGGCGACCTTTTGGGCCAACTTGACTTTGCCTCAGTATCGGATGAACTTGTAGTCAACTTCACCAAGAACGTGACCGGCAAACCGCATGTGCTGGTGGTCTGTGCGACAAGTAGCGATAAAAGGCCTAGGGCGATCTACCGCTACGACTACCTGACTGCGAGCGCCGAAAAAATCTATCAGGTAAAACTAGACAATGAGCTGATCGACAGCATCGAAATCGCAGGTGGAACAATCGAAATATTGCATGGCCATATCAATGAATATGGCTATAACTACACGCGTAACGACGGCGATTTGGATGTGTTTTTAAAGGCCACAGATCTGCTTGAAGGCGAGATCGACGGCTTTGAACTGATAAAAAATAAGAAGGCCAGGCAAGCGATAGCCATGGCGATGGACAAGCAAGTCTTTGTTGACGAAATGAGCTATTGTCTTGAAACCGAGACGCAGCTATTTAACAAGAATGCCATAGTCGACCTAAACGGCAAACCAGTCAGCAGTTATGTAACAGGTGATACAGGCGGTATCGACTATGACCCGGATATGGCGCTAAAATTATGGAACGAAGTCAAGCAGGAGCTTGATTTTAATACTGTCACACTCCGCATCTACCGCTGGGGGAGCTTAATGGAGTCACAACTGGACAGTCTAATCTTTGACATCGAAAACACCTTGCCAGGGCTTAACATTAATATCTATACAACAAAGATGAGTAGCGGACTATGGATAAGACCGCTAAACAGCTATCATCTTTCTAGTTCCTCGGTACATACCGATTATCAGGACTCAAAAGTAACCGCTTCTGATGACTTTAATGGGGTTGCAAGAAGACCAGAGGAATACAGTCTGATGATCGAAAGGATCAACTCAGCCACAACATTCGATGAATGGGTCAACAGCATCATCACCTTGGAAAAAACCATTTTGGATGAGGCGCTGATCATACCGCTTTCCAATTACGCGGATTACTATCTGATTAGGTCGAACTTAAAAAATGTGGGCGTGATAGACGGAATCTATTCAAACAGTGCCATGAACCTAAGCTTCACAAACACATCATTTATAAAAGACGCCAATCAGAACGAAGTGTATCTTAAAGGCCATTACTACTACGAGGAATCTCTTTGGAGCATCATCAGATCATCAAGCGACTTTGTCCGGTTTCATCTGTATGAAGGACTGATGAAAATCGATATGAATAATAAAGTCGTACCCGGCATGGCAAAGGATTACACTGTTTCTGAAGATGGTCTGACCTATGTGTTTACACTAGACGGCGAAAAAAAATGGTCCAACGGTGAGCCTGTCACGGCGTATGATTTTGAAAACACATGGAAAGATACTTTAAAAGCAAATACCCTAAACAGCAATGAATATAATCTGCTTTATGCGATGGAATCAGCAGGGGTGAAAAACGCCAAAGAGATAAGAGAAAACAATGCCGATCCAAACCTAATAGGCTTTAAAGCGCTTAACGACACCCAACTGCAGATCGAACTTGAGTCACCCAATGTGATGTTTTTAAGACTGCTTTCAAAACCGTCGTTCGTAGCCTTATATGATAACAGCCTGCACACGGACAAGAGGGCAACCGATGAGATCATCACAAATGGTGCATATAGGATAACAGAAAAAACCGAAGACCGAATCGTACTCGAACGAAATCAGAACTACTACGACAATCATTTCGACTACATCCCCCAAATCATATTGGATAATAGATTACCAGATGAAAGAGAAGCGAACCCGATAAGATATGATGCCGAAATGCTATCGCTCCATCAAAACAGCCCGCACCTAAACGAGGACGGTACTTTGAAAGTACCGAGCGACAGAAGGCTTCTGGCGGTGCCTGAAAACACGAACATCTACTATACGTTTATGGAGGAATAAGTGATGAGCAAAACATGCGAAGTATGCGACCAACCGATTAAGGCGTTTGAAGACTATAAAATCCATCAAAAATCCGTGTGCGGCCCGTGTGCGGACAAGTACTTTGCCAGTAACGACAATCAAGTACTAAAAAAGTCGCTCGAGCCGGATATGAAGATCGACAGCCCGATAAAGACGGGCAACAGCATCTCTTCACTGCTTTTCGCCATAGGACTTGTCATTATGGTCTTAGGTTTTATAGGGGGACTGACAATCAAGGTGGGAGTACGCTATGATGCCATTTGGCCGATCACGTTAGCCGTCTGGTTTGGCGCCTTTGTCAGTGGCATGATCTTTATCGGATTCAGTGAAGTGATCAAACTGCTTCATGTGATAGCACACAAATAGTAATGTTTAATACTTAAGTCTAAAGGAGAGGAACATGGACCGACTCATAGAAATCACAGAACAAATCAAACACGCAAGGGAAAGTCAGGCGCAGCTTGACGCTGTGAACAAGCGAATCAAGGAAAAGGAAGAAGCCTTAAGGGCATTACAGCAAAAAGAACGTGAACTTCACGAGCAGTACCTTAAAGAAGAAAGGGACGTCGAAAAACTGTCGACGCTGTCGTTTGCAAACTTCACCAGCACGCTGTTTAATACAAAATACGAAAAGCTTGAAAAGGAAGAACTAGAGGCGTATCAGGCGAAAAAAACATGGGACGCCATCAAGTTCGAGCTGGCCGTATACCAAGAAGACATTCAGGCGCTTATCAATAAAATAGATAAGCTAAAAGAATCAGCTTCAAGCTACCGCACCTTGATCGATCAGAAGATGGACTTGCTAAAAGAGCGGTCGCATGTGAACTATACTCAAATCGCCATGCTCGAACAAGACGCCGCACAGAAAAAAGCCATAATCACAGAATACGCAGAAGCCATCATGGCGACAAGCCAGGTGCAAAGGCAGGCAAGTCTCGTACTCGAAGTTTTGAGCAAGGCCAAAGACTGGAGCACCTACGACATGATAGGTGGCGGCATGATCGCGACCATGATGAAAAGAGAGCGCATGGACGATGCCAAACATAAGATCGACCAGCTCAATTATTTAATAGGGACCATGACAAAAGAACTCAAAGACATTGGTCTTCATACGGTAAGCGGCATCGACTTCAAATCACTCAGTGTTGCCGATTACTTCTTCGACGGAATCTTCGTAGACTTATCTGTACACCATCAAATCAAAGACGCGATGGAAAAAATGGATAGGTTACAAAACAGCACCAACCAGGCACTCGCCCAGTTGAAATCTCAGCATGAAGTGCTTCTAGGGGCTTTTAACGCATGCGAAAAGAAGATGCTGCAACTGATCGAGCAAGTGTAGTCCCCAAAATCACTACGGGGAAACTTGATGAAACTGTCAACTGTTGAAGAATAGGATAAAGAGATCATCATGGCTCACGGATTTTTCTATTTGATGACAAATGGCATTGTGTGCCGTTCCCAATACTGTTAAACTATAGTAGTGTATATACTAAAATGGGGGAACTTAAGATGAACGGATTTATTAATGAATCAGTGGTGCTGGCTTATTACATTGAACAAATGGAAGCCGACAACATCACATTTTTAGTGGGAAAAACAAAAGAGAAAAAAGAGATTGAACGGCTGATTTTAAAAATTGAAGCGATGGAGGATATTCATCAGAAGATCATCGTATCTAAAGATTTATGGAAACTGTTGTTTGAAATGTCCATGTCGAGTATCATGCCCGATAAGCGTGGCTACGACTCGATTTTTAACTATTTTGACGCTTATGTGGATTTTGAAGAGCTTATTTTTGCATCGGATTCCTTTTACAGGGACCATACCCTGCACTGTTTGTGGGTCTATTTTTTAGGAGAGTTCTTATACAATAAGCCCGAGTTTAAAAGGACTTTCAAGTACCTGCATTCTGAAAGCGCGTCAATATTCGAGATAAGAAAACTGTTTGGCGGAATGAGCAGGCTTCAGAATCTCGATCGCTTGACAACGGTACTTGATAATCTGATCACAGTACTCAAACAGTCGGATGCTACGCGTTGTTTGCTGAGCCTGACTCACGATTTAGGGTATCCACTGAAAAAAATTAAAAAAGTCAATTCCTGTATCAGCAAAATATTGCCCTACTTCTCGATCAGAGATTATGACGAGTTCAACTTCGCATATGCCAATGAGCAGCTCAGTACCATTGAATCCTTTTATGACTTCTTATCGCATGATATTGCAGTCGAATTCGGAGTAGGAAGTGGTCCCAAATGCATGAGCAAGTTCATGTCGAAAGTGGATGGAAAAGAAATCATCGACCATGAAGGAATGGAAAATCTGACCGACGAGGAAATTAAAGAAGTTGAGGATTTTCTACAACCTAAAATGCGTCTTGTAAAAGACGAAGCTAGAGCATACCGGATGAAACACGACTTTGAAAACTACGAACACGGAATCATGAGCGCCTTTATTCTTTACAAGGAACTTGAGGGCGTCAAGATGATAAAAAGAACAGTGGGAGATAGGCAAAACTTAGATATCAGTCAATTTGACTATGACAAAATGGTCTCCTTAAGTCAGATTTTTATCGGTATCGCGGACCATACGTCTAAGAGTTATAAAATAAATAGTTTGGGAACACCAAGCTCCTTCTTGATCCTGATCGACGAACTCGAGGAGTTTTCAAGGATTTCGAGAGCGAATCAAAACCGTCAATACATCAGCGAACTTTGTAAAAGCGCCATTTACATGGAAGAAGACCTCTTCTGTGTGGATTTTGTATTCGACAACGAAGATATACCGAATGTGGACCCCGAATTCGCCTTTAAAGGACGATGCAAGAAAATGCTTTCGATATTCGACATACCCAATCTTGATAAGGATTTGAAAATCCGCTTACAGTGCATAGATAAGCTTTTCGGTGCCGACAAGCACTACACGCTAGAAATCAGACACTGTCATGCAAGGGTACTGATCGACGGAGTGGAACAAGATATTCCTAAATACCTTAAATCGCGTGAATACTACACATCAGAAGAATATAACAGCTTCGCAACTGCGTAATCGATTGATAAGAGCAAGGAGAGCCATATGTTAGAACTAGATTTATTTCACTTCGGTGATTCGGGAGAACATGATTCGCTATCTCCTTTCTTTTGGTATGAGAAGACCATGTGCAAGCGCATTGTCGCGCAGCTTATTGAAGAACCTTTAAGTTTAAATAAACAGCAGGTGGAGGAAAGCCCGGAAATGGCTCCACTAAAGCAAGTGCTTGCAAAGATGGTTCATGTCGGGTTATTGAAGCTTATCGATCAAGTTTACTATTTGGATTTTCCTTTCTTTATTGAAGAGGACAAAGTCGTTTTAGACAAGCTTTCCATCCATGTCGCAGATGAACTGACGGGGTATCTCTTAAAGAAAAAAGAAGATCTTTTAAAGCCGCTCATGTCGATTGAATCGTCGAAGAACTTTCCGCTTGAGAGGCTGGCTTACCATGTGATTGGCGGTAACCTGTTCGACGACTGGGCGCTCGACTGGTTGCACGAACATGAAATGATTGCCCTCGAGAAGACCCAGCCCAATGGACGGGCTTACTTACTTGTCGGGTATGAACAGTCGCCAGTCATGGAGGACTTGAGCAAGGGGCTCCTTTTAAGCTTTAACAATGCCACAGGCACCCATATGGTGTTTTCAAGTTTTGGAGACGCCGATGGGGACAGAAAAGACCTGTACAGGCTCTTGAGGCTATATTCGCAGGGGAAAACAGAAAATCAAGCCTTCAAGGGGCTCGAGTCTATTTTTGAAGACTGGTCCCATGAGAAAGCCCATAAGGTCATCCACACCAGTGAACATCTGATCCTTGAAGCGTATTACGACCGCTTACACGTGAATGATATGACTGAGGACAAGATAGAAGCATTTGAGCTGATGAAAAGAGTCGGTTATCTGAAAGAAGCAGAAACTGGAAAAATAGACCTGGCTGTCCCACTGTTCTTCGAAGAGGAACTCGAGGCCTGCAAAGAGAGTTACAAACCCCTGTTTGAATCCTTCGTTCCCTTTATGAAGCAGATACTTAAAACCCATGAAAAGGAACTTGAAAACCTTAGTGCCAAGAAGCATCATATCGATACAAAAGACATCGCCAATGAACTATGGCATCAGGTGTTTGGAAGAATCAACGAGAACCTTGTCAAAGAGGGCGTGTTTGAAACACCTGAAAAGAGGCCTGACGAGGGTAGATACCTTCAGGCGATTTATGTGCTAACCAAATAGAGTAGTACGGGATAGGACGCTCGATATTGAAAGCGCTACTATGACGGTAAAAAGTGCGATTTCCAACGTTGCCCAAGAACGTTATAGAATAGAACGATAGGAAGGTTTGAAGGCTTAGAAAACGTCTTGCCTTATAAAGTCTAGGATTCACTGTCTTTTCGAATTAGTTTATAAAGTGTAACAGTCGCCATTGAGGAGACAAAGCCAATGGTACCTAATTTACCCCCAAGTCCTACTAGTATCGGTATGGAGTAATAGAATAGAAAGCCACTGATAAGCCCAGTAACAAGGTACATTGAATGGTATTTAAAAGCACGACTTGAAGTCATTCCTGCGAATGAAGCACAATAAACCACCACGGCAAACAAATGTCCGGTTTGCTTGAAAACAAGAGGAAGGAGTAATGCTCCCAGGAGTCCGATTAGGCTTGAGCTTAGTACAATATTTTTCGCGAAGTGTTCATCGATCCAGTTGGTCATATGGGAAGCCATGGCTCCAAGTGACATTATTAGAATGAGTATAGACGGCGAAAACAACTTGGTTGTTAAATCAAAATTCATTTCAAGAAGGGGGTAAGTCGTGCCCAGCTTCATAAGGGTGATGCTTGTGCCACCTATCAGAGCAAGGGTTCCAAGCTTGCCGCCTAGGCCTTTAAAGAGATCTTTTGATGATGAGTAAAGTATACCGCAGACTAACGAAGCCATGAGGATATCAGCGTAAGTAAAAAGATGAGGTGAAGTCATGCCGATAAAACTGCCACAAAATATGGCTGGGGCTTGTGATTTAAAAAGGAGACTCCCTATCAGTCCGATAACGGCTGATGCAAGAACCGGTGTGAAGTGAAACTCCTTGAACAAGAAAAAGGAGAGCAAAGCACCACATAAGATTGCTAATGTATCACCAACTAGAGGGTGAGTCCATTGATAAACAGTTCGCTTTACCTTAATGTGAGTTATAGTAAAGCTTGTAACGGCCAGTGCTATAAGAGTGACTCCAATAATCACCGCAAAGTGAGAAAAGAGGACATGTTCAATAATCGTTAAAGTAAAAAATAATAAAATGATCAGGGTAAAGGTGAGTTCAACACTTAATCGTCTAATCATAACGTCCTCCTTTTGGTCTTACCTTAGTAAATACCCAAAAATAAAGAATTTTCACTTGCTTTATACCTGCCCTGTTGGGTAAAAAAGGACTAAAGCAAGGATGAAGGAATGCATATCCTGAAATATATTCTAGTGAAGAGAGGAGTTTACATGAGCATCGGAGCATTTTCATTAAGTTTGGCAGTAAAAGATATTGAAGTGTCAAAAAAATTTTATGAAACTCTAGGTTTTAAAAGTTTTGCAGGAGTTCTTGATGATAGTTGGATCATTATGCAAAATGGTGATGTCACTATCGGTTTATTTCAAGGCATGTTTGAGAAAAACATGATGACGTTCAACCCCGGTTGGAATGATCACGCTGAGAATTTAGAATCCTTTAAAGATATTCGAGTCTTACAAGAAGAGTTAAGGGATAAAGGAATCAAGTTTGAAACTGAAGTAGAAGAGAATACAGAAGGTCCTGGTAGTTTTATAATTAGTGATCCTGATGGCAATCCAATTTTAGTGGATCAGCATCGATAAACATGTCCCAGCTAAGTTATAGATTAATCAAGTAAAAAGCACAATCACTTATATGTGATTGTGCTTTTTACTTGAAAATAAGGATTATCTAGAGGACTAGGTTAAAAGCTAAATTGTCGTGCAGTTCATTGTCTAAAGAGGATATCTTATTGATGAGTTCGTATAATTCCAGCCAATAATTGGCAGTGGTTATTGTGTCGTCAATATCAATTCCAATTCTCATATCGATCACCTCAACCACATCATAAACCATGCTTGTTATCATAAGATTATATCTATGTTAAGAATTAAAACCTAGCATAGGAAGACGATGAAAGTTAGAAGTTACACTCATTCGTTTGTTAAGAAATGTAAAGTCTAAGTTAAAATCAGTAAAACTAAGCATTTTTAAGACTTAAATGGGATATAGTGATTTTGAAACAATCAAGTGAGGAAATTGCATAACCACATTCAACAATAGGATCATAGTCTATCTAGTAGAGTAGTATCTTTAGCATATCGGTCTCTATTATGTAAAAGTACTTGTGGCCTATTTTGAGATTTCCACAAGTCAAAGTAAAAGGAAATGATTATGAAAAAAATTGCAATTATCGATTTGGGTTCGAACTCAGTTAGAATGAATATTTACCATATCAATGAACAAGGTGGATATTCGCTATCGGAACAATTAAAGGAAATGGTGAGACTTGCAAAAGGAATGGGTACTGACTTGATTCTTAAGAAGACACAAATTGAGAAGACAATTCAAACGCTAAAGTTCTTTAAGTCTGTCATTGAAGAGAGTTCAGTTTCAGAAGCTTATTATTTTGCAACGGCAGCTCTAAGACAGGCAAAAAATCAAGCAGAAGTCATAGAACAGATAGCAAATGAAGTGGGGATCGAATTTGATATACTAGATGGCCAGGAAGAAGCCTACCTGGATTATCTCGGTGCCATTAATACCATTGAGAAAAACAGGGCTATCATTGTTGATGTTGGTGGTGCAAGTACTGAAATTATCAAGGTTGATCATCGTCGAATGTCAGATGCGATTAGCCTACCCATGGGAAGTGTCAACTTGAGCGAGAGATATAAACATTCAAGGCAGGCAGATAAATATTTTGCAACCCATTTAGACCAATTGAGTTTTGTGCACAGAGGATACGATGTTATTGGTTTGGGTGGTGTCATCAGGACACTGGGGAAAATTCATAAGGCTCAAAATAAAGCGTACTTAGAAGATCTGCATCATTATGAAATTTCAAACAAGGATGCCTTGGATTTAATAGATAAGATGATGAACATGGATCATAAAGCACTGCAAAGACTGGACGGTTTAAGCTCTAAAAGAGTTGATATCATAAAAAGTGGTTTAGTTCCTGTCAAACATGTACTTCAAATGACTGGCGGAAATCTCACGATTTGCGCATATGGGATTCGTGAAGGTTTTCTGTTTAAAGAGATTTTGTTTAAGAATGCTCAACCAGTACTGGCGTCAGCATTGGAGCACAGTATTGAAAATATATGTAAAAAGTACTCGGTCAGCACTGAACATGCAGACCGAGTGAGGTTTTTCACTAAGAAGCTTACAGAAGGTTTTCAACAGAAACTGACAATAACAGAGAATGAGATGAAATTGCTTGATATCGCCTCAAGAGTTCACTATATTGGTATGCATGTTAATTACTATAACCATCATATCCATGGTATGCACATCATGCTCGTTGAACGTATTGCCGGTTTAACAAGTCGTGAGCAGTTTAGCGTAGCCTACCTCATAGCTAATCACAGAAGATTGGACCTGCCTGTGTTCTTCGATTCTTACAAGCATTATATTGGAAATGAAGGTATTCTGCGCTTAAAGCGATTGTCGATAATACTAAAGATAGCAGAGCAAATGGACAAGGGGGAGAGTGGCAAAATAAGCGATTTGAAGGTTGCGTTTAACAATGGAACGTGTTCCATTACCCTTGAAAGCAGTAGCCAGGTGGAGACATCAATTAGGAGTGTGCTACAGTATAAGGACTTATTCAAGAAGCATGAAAAAAAGAACTTGGTCATTATCCACAAGGGCAATACTTATAAGTGATGAAATTTCATAATGCATATGGTGGAGGTTTTACCCGTATATAATATCGGGTTAACGTAAAACTAACATGGATATGTTATCTTTCTATCGAAGGAGTTGAGAATATGCTTGTAACAAACGAACCAACCATTGATAGTCGAACTGGATTGTTTCATAGTATCCTCATTGAAGAAAGCGTGACCACTTTCTATCAACCCATTGTCAGTTTGAAAACTGCTAATGTCATGGGATATGAAGCATTGTCAAGAGGTCCTCAAAACACTGAATTTTATTCACCTATAGAAATGATCAAAGCCGCTCATGAACATGATAAGTTATGGGAACTTGAGATGCTCTTTAGGCAGAAGGCTCTGGAACGTGCTAAAGAAATCAGTCCTGAAAAGTACCTTTTCATCAATGTAGATCCTGATATCATCAAATCTAGTGATTTTAAAACAGGGTTGACCAAAGAATGCCTTGATGAAATGGAAATCTCCGAAAAATCCATTGTTTTTGAAATCACAGAAAGGACTTCCATCAATGATTATGTGTCCTTTCAGATTGTTTTGGAACATTATCGAAATCAAGGATACAAGATTGCCATTGATGATGTGGGGGCTGGATATTCTGGACTAAAAACCATCAACGAAGTAAGACCTGATTTCATCAAAATTGATATGGATCTTATAAGAAACATCGACAAAGATGCTTTTAAGCAAGCGCTTTTAAAAGCGTTTGTCGATACAGCCGTCAAAACGAATATCATGCTGATTGCAGAAGGTATTGAAACAAAAGAGGAACTTAAAACACTCATCATGCTTGGGGTTCATGCAGGACAAGGATATTATCTTCAAAAACCATCGCCCAAGTTTGAAGACCTTGAACCTGAAGTGGTCAAACGTATAGAGGACTATAACAAAATATCAAATAATCTAAATTCATATGCCCAGGATTATCACTATATCTCAAACCTTGTGTATGGTCATAAGCACTGCACATTTGAATCAATGATCGAAAGCAAAACCGTCAAGCAGCATCTTGAAAAAGAAAACTTGACTAGCGCTTGTATCTGCGAGCACGATTATCCCGTAGGACTCTTGATGAAGCATAACATCGATTCGAAACTATCTGGACGCTATGGTTATTCACTCTATTCCAATCGACCGGTCTCAAAAGTCATGAATGCAAATCCCTTGATTGTAGATTCCTATACGCCAATTAGCGTTGTGGCAAAACGCGCGATGGAACGGTCAGATGATGAGATATTTGATGATATCATTGTGACAAAATCTTCGAAATACTATGGAATTGTTTCGATGAAAAAAATCTTTGAATATACGCTAATGTTTGAAAAAAACAATGCCAAGGAACACAACCCGCTTTCAGGTCTTCCGGGCAATCCAATTATTAAGCGGGTCATGTCGGATTTTGTGACCTACAAAAATAATTCATGTATATGCTATCTGGATATCAATGATTTCAAAATATACAATGATGTATATGGCTTTGAAAGTGGAGACAATATGATCCGTTTTTTGGCACAACTCATACAGGATAATGTCAAAAAAATATTTCCGTCTTCTAGTTTTATCGGTCATGTGGGAGGCGATGACTTCATCATAATAATTAACGGTGTATCTGAAGAGTATCATCAAGTGCTTCAAAACATTTTGGACGATTTTGAGAAAAACAAAGTCTTTCTGTTCTCCGACAAACACATCATGAATAATAAGATTGTTTCAGAGGACAGGTTCGGTGTGATGAGGGAATTTCCACTCACTAAGCTTGCAATTGCTGGAATTGCAGGTGATTTATCAAAATATAGGAGTTCGGATTATTTAAGTGAGGCCTTGGCAGGACTAAAAAAAGAAGTAAAACAGACTTCGGATAGCAGTTATAAAATTATTATGAAGTACTAGATAATTCGTGAAAGGAATCAGTACTCGGCATCACAGGCATCAAGTGGCCGGTTGTGGCAATCGGAGACAGGCTTCAGTCGAAGGTCTTTGAAGGGACTTGTAGTAGATACGAGGGAGTTTGCCTAACGATAAAATGAGTAGACTGTTCCGCTATGCTAATGAGCGACTCTTTATGAATAGAAGATATAAATGTAAGCTGTTTTTGACATTATGTAAAAATAGTTTTACAATATGATTAAGGAGGTGCTTTATGAGTAAGCCAATGAAATTCAGCATTATTCAAGTCGGTGCATGGTTGCTAATCGGAATCATCCTGCTTCTTGTATTCAATCAAGAAGGTGTTGTTGAGCAGTGGGGAGACAATCAAAACAAGACCCTGCTTGTGGCGTCCTTATTCATTTTTGGATTTTCAAGTGATTTCATCTTAAGACTGATAGAAAAAAGCAAACGACATGGTTTCAGTCGCGATGAAAGGGACCAACTGATACAGTCAAAGGCCATGAATTTTGGTTTTATCTTAACGCTGATCTATGTGTTTCTGGTTACGATTACTCTCTATGTAAAATATGAAGACGCGGGTCTTATGCCGGTAGGCTATATGTGGTTTGTAGCTTACAGTACAATTGTAATTGCCAACCTTAGTATGGGTATACCAAGTATTTGCTACTATAAGAAACAGGGCTACTAATGGAAATGATCAATCATCTAAGGCAAATAAGAAGGACTCAAAATATCACTCAGCAAGATTTGGCAGATGCTGTAGACTGCACAAGACAAACCATCATCGCCCTTGAACAGAACAAGTACAACCCTTCATTACTACTGGCCTTAAAACTTTCTAGAGAGTTAAACACGCCGGTAGATGAGATTTTTAGCCTCAATAAGGAAAAGGGCAGCCAAGAGTAATAATCCCTTGTTGTTTAAGGATTTATCGACTAGAACTGAAAAGCTAAGGTCTTGAAGAGTCATTCAAATTGGAGATGACTCTTTTTTATTGTCCAAAAATCGGATCACTCATGAGCTTGCTCGGGTGATACTGAATATCAAACGAAATCATCTAAATTTCATACTACTGAAGAATAAATTGGAAGAAATTATTGTATAATGAAGTGATAAAGCAAGATATGTAATTTGATACAATAAGTAGTCTGCCATCAGATAAGATAAAAAGGCATGCAAATTGGGCAAGTTGTTTTTAGCCTTTTGCATACCATTTCTAATAGACTACTTGAAAAAGCAGGTTTTCAGGTAGAAGGCAGCATCAGGGACATGTATTTGTTTAGAGACGAGTATCATGACCATTACCTGATGTCAATTCTAAAAGGGAATACAATCATCTTTGTAGGGGAAGGTCTTGTATCTTCCCGTAGTACTTTGCACTATTACTGATTTATGACTAAAACTAGACTTGTTCCACATTGCAAACAGAGTTTAACCCCCCTCTCTAATCGAGACTGATAATCAAACGATTTCACAGAAAATTCATACTTTAATGATATTATGTGGAATTGAACTATTGTATAATATATGCAGTGGTTAAAACGGTAATAGTTCATACATACTACTCATTTCAGGCACTTTCATCTACTACTAAATTCAACTTCTTACATGTCTTACTTGGAGTCATAAAGATTTAGAAAGCTAAATGGCATGACAGGCATCCAAAGCAGTTTAAGGAATATCACGAGCTAAAAGAGATACCGAACCAGTGTTAAGCGTGCAGTCAGCATAACCAGTCTTGATTTATTGAGGATGAACGATGAATCTAACCCCAATACTAAAAACAGAACGACTAACCTTAAGAATGTTTCAAGAAAGTGACTTGCCATTCCTACTTAGTCACTTTAGTGACGTAGCCGTTTGCGAATACTTGATGGATAACGAACGGATCAAAACGATGGACGAAGCCAAAGAAATCCTAACTTGGAGTTACGGTGACAAAAAATGCCCTACAAACAACAGATGGATGATCATTGAAGATCAGACGAACCTACCGATAGGAACGATCGGTTTCCACCGCTGGGACAAGCAAAACAAGATAGCAGAAATCGGATATGACCTATCGCCGACTAAATGGTCCAAAGGCTATATGTCAGAAGCCATCAAAGAAACACTGGTCTTTCTATTCGACCGATTAGACGTGGACAAAGTACAAGCCATCGTACACGTTGACAATGCCCCGTCAAAACGCTTGTTGGAAAAAACGGGCTTTCGGATTGAAGGAAATATCAGAAACATCTATTTTTTAAAAGGGGAATACCATGACCATTATCTGATGACGATTCAAAAAAGCGATTACAAGGAATAATGGTTTATTTTTAAAAAAAGCCAATCAAACGCATTACGATCGACTTACTACCAAAAACTCGCGTAGTTGCTGGTCTTGTGCCAGCCCTCTCGATACACTGGGCCAATTGCATCACTTAATAATCAACTGCGAAATCATCATGCTTTCGTTAGGTGTTGTGTTGGCAGTAGTTATGGCGCTGTTGTCAAAACGAAAGAAAACTTAGGGGGTCCTAAGACTAATTCTGTAGTAGAGAAAAAACAAGAACAAGAAGTTGAAAACAAAAACGAAGCGATTTTTGATTACCTAGAACAGCATGTCAAAGATTTCAGTCCGACAGATGATGAGTCTGAATTTATCACCAATAAACTATCATTTGCTAATGGCAAGGTTTCTATCGGAGGATGGTTTATCTTCCCTTATATCGGCACGATGATCTCATTTGTGTTACTAGTGGTCAGCGCCATATTCTTAGTTCCTAGTGGCATAATCACAGCATTGGTCACTAATGTTGCATTAATGCTGCTTCTTGGTTTCATCATGTACAACATAACCAAGAAAAAGCGATTAACGATTCATTTGTTTAAAGGGTATTACATTCTGGCTATCATACTTAAGCTAATGACAGTCAACAAGGATTATACCGGCCTTACTTTTTCTGTTATCTGGCTGGCTTACTTCTTCATGTCAAAGCGAGTCAAATATACATTTGTAGAATAAACACGTAACCCCTAACCAATTAGTGATTTTTGAAGAGCTTTTTAAAGTACAATAGAATCAGACCGAGTTGTGTATAAACCCACAACCAATTGAGACTGATTACCACATGAATTCATAGAAATTTCATACTTTAATGAAACATTATGGTAGCGAACTATTGTATAATAAAGAGGTGCGAACAAGTTTTTCCAGTTCAAACAACTCATCTTAAATTACGCTCTTGAAAACTCTTGAAATCCTCTTGAAAACTGATATAAGAGAAACGGATTCAAACGGTGTGTTCAATTTGAGCAGCCGTTTTTTTGTTGTGATACTTGTTGAAGGATGATAGGAAAGAGGATTTATGGGACTTTTTTTAATAATGGTTAGTTTCATTTCAATTGGTGCTTACATACTGTTGAAGCCAAAAGATGATTTGTTAATCAAATATGAGAATGAACTTTCGCATTTTTCAAAGGAGTACTATGAACGAATATCTTGTAATAGTTCCTACATCACACATGATCAAATAGATTGGTTAACACAGTCATATAAACACATGTATAATGCTCTGAATAAACAAAAATTAATCAAAAAATCATCATCCGTCTCTCAATTTGTTGATGCCCTGAAAAATATTGAGATCACAGTTTCAGAGATGAATAGAAGGTTTATCAAAGATGAGATTGATAGATGTTCAGTGTTGTTTGACAATATTGATGGTCGTTCTTTAGATCGGCAACAACGAGAAGCTGTTGTTAATCAGGAGATCAATCAACTTGTACTAGCAGGTGCTGGGTCAGGAAAGACATTGACTATCGCAGCCAAAACAAAGTACTTAGTGGATGAGTTAAGCTACAAACCACAAGAAATTTTGCTAGTTTCATTCACAAAAAAGTCGCGCAAGAAATGCAAGAACGAATCCAAAACAAACTTAAAATCCAAGTAGATGTCAAAACTTTTCATAAGATGGGACTAGACATAATAGCTGCTTGTGAAGCACAGCGACCGGATATCCTAGACAGTGCAGAAATGACAAATATCATCAATCAATTTTTCGATGAGTTTGTTCTTAAGTCAAAAGAACTGCTTAGTGCAATTATTGAATTTTTTGCCTGTTACCTACATGTACAAAAATCCCATGAGGAGTTTGAAACTGCAGACGAGTTCATGAGTCATATTATGAGTGAGCAATTCAGTACATTAAAGGGATCACAAGAAAAAATACTAAGTGAACTCAAAATGGAACATGTCACGATTTATGGTGAGCGTGTTAAAAGTCATGAAGAGCTAATGATTGCCAATTTCTTATTTCTGAATGGAATTAAATATGAGTATGAAAAAGTTTATCCATTTGAGCCAGATGATAAATACCGAAAAAGGTATAGACCAGATTTTTATCTTTCAGATTACGACTTGTATTTTGAACATTTCGGGATTGATGCGAATGGTGATTTACCATACTTATCTGATGTGGAAGCCACAAAATATAAAGAAGGAATTGAATGGAAACGGTCTTTCCACAAAAAGAATGGAACCGTACTTATTGAAACTTATTCCTATTTCAATAGTCAGGGTATCCTTTTGCAAAAACTTGAATCCATCTTGAAAGCGAATCAAGTTGAGTTAAGACCAATAGATCGCGTAGAACTCTATAGGCAACTTAATCTCAGAAAAAAAGATAAGCAGTTTTCAGAGTTTAAAAAGTTGTTAAGTACATTCATCAATCTCTATAAATCTAATGGTTATGATCTTTCACACTTTGAGGTACTAAATAGTAATATCAATGAGCATAAAAACTACAATCTTATCCGTACTAAATTGTTCTTTAGTATTGTAAAGCCACTTTATGAATATTATGAAAGTTCTTTAGTCAAAAGAGGGTGCATAGATTTCAACGATATGATCAACAAAGCGAAAAAATATGTTGAAGGTGGCTACAAAGTTCAAACGTACAAATATATGATGATTGACGAATACCAAGATATTTCTAAAGGCAGATATAGACTAGTGAATGCGTTAAGAAACCAGTCTGGCGCAAAACTGATGTGTGTAGGTGACGACTGGCAATCAATCTACCGTTTTGCAGGAAGTGACATATCATTGTTTTCAGAGTTTGAACATCACTTTGGATTTTACGCGTTAACGAAAATTGAAAATACGTATCGTAATTCTCAAGAGCTAATTGATATTGCAGGACATTTCATTCAAAAAAATCATATCCAGCTGAAAAAGACACTGAAATCAAGTAAAAGAATTAATGCGCCTATATGCTTAATGGAATATGATAGCGAGCTAAGTCGGATAAATGCATTAAGATCAATACTAGATAATCTGGTAATGCAATTTGGTAATGAGGTCGATGTGATGCTATTAGGAAGAAATTCATTTGATTGTGACGACATATTTAAAAGTACTGGTTTTATACGTGCCGATAACAATGGACGAATTAAATACACATCTTATCCGAACATGAAAATAACCTTCATGACAGCACATAAATCTAAGGGTTTAGAAGCAACCGCAGTAATTATACTTAATGCAATAAATCATCGACTAGGATTCCCTAACCAAATGGCGGATGACCCACTTCTCAATTATGTGTTAACACACGCTGACCCATATCATTATGCAGAGGAGCGACGATTGTTTTATGTTGCACTAACACGAACAATGAATACCACCTATGTTTTAGTACCGCAACAAAGTAAATCAGTATTTATTACTGAATTGGAGAAATACGCCGGTGTTACTATAGAAAAGCGATTTCTTGATCCAAGCCACCACAATATACCGAAATGTCCAAAATGCAAAGTTGGACTACTTGTAAAAAGGCAGTCAAATAGAGGAAACAGTTTTGCAGGCTGTAGTAACTATCCAAGTTGTGATTATACAATAAATGATATATCAGTTTTAACGTCGGCGCAGATATGTGTAGCTTGTGGTGGATTCTTACTCAAAAGGAAAGGTAAGTTTGGAAATTTCAAAGGTTGTTCAAATTACCCAGTATGCAAGAAAACGATAAAAATGAACTGATTTTACTCACAAATGGTTCAGAAGGGCTATAAGTAGAATATCAAAGTATATTAGAAATTTAATCTAATACAAAAATGCAATCCTAGGGGGAACAAATGCAACTATTCAGCAAAATGAAGGAACCGGTATTTTTGAAAGAAAGCAGCGACCTAGAACAACAGTTAATAAAACTAAAAGAACTGGAGCCTAAGCTTAACGAAGAAGGTAAAGCAAAGCTACTTCAAGAAATGAAAATGATCGAGTATGGCTTGTTAGGTGAGAAGAACATAGCATTTGAACTGAAAAATAGCCATATGCCAATGTTTGTTTTACATGACATCTATTTAGAAAGTGAAGACCTAACAGCTCAAATTGATTACCTAGTATTCACTCGAAAGCTTTGTTTTGTAATTGAATCAAAAAATATGGTTGGAGATATTGAAATCAACGCTAACGGCGATTTCATCAGGACAACAAAATTCGGGCACAAGAAAAACCGAGAAGGAATTTACTCACCGATAACACAAAACCAAAGACATCTAGAGTTAATGAAGAAAATTAGACTCGATAATGCAGATAACATACTATAAAAGTTTATGATCGGTCGCTACTTTGAACATCTCTATAAGCCCATAGTAGTCCTAGCCAATCCCAAAACGGTACTAAATGCAAAGTTTGCAAAGAAAGCGACTAAAAACCAAGTAATCAGGGCCGATCAGCTAGTAAAGTATATAAAAGACCAAGAGAATCAGTGTAAAGAACCAGCTAATTCAGATGCACAGCTACAAGCATGGGCAGAACGATTTTTGACTGCACATATAGATAAAGAGCATGATTATACAAAAAAGTTCAGTAAATACCTAATAGATCAAAACATCGAAATTACTGCAGTAGCAAAAGTTGATGAACCAGAGTTAAGTGATATTTTATCTACTGATATGCCAAAGTTTGAAGATGAAAGCCTTATCAAAGACATGAAAAAATTCAGATTGGAAAGAAGTAGAAGCGAAAAAATAAAGCCGTATTTCATTTATAACGACAAGCAACTTACTGAGTTGATTGAAAAGATGCCTGTAACATTTGAGGCGTTAAAATCTGTAAATGGCTTTGGTGATGTAAAAGTGAATAAATATGGTGATGAGATTATTGAGATCATTCAAAAGCATCTGGTTAGGTATAGATTTTGAATTAGCCAATAGGTGTATACTAGTCTACTAAATTTGAGGAGAGATATGAACATCAATGAGTTATCGAATGACGCTATAATTCAAGCATATGCTGATATTATATATGAGTTAAAGAAACGGGAAATAGTACGGACTAAAAATATCATTGGTGATTTGGGTGAATATTTGGCAATTAGCCATTACTGTCAAGCACGAGGCTTACCCAAATTACAATTTGCACCCCCCCAGTACTAAAAATATCGATGCAATAAGTAAAGACGGTGAAAGATACAGCATTAAATCAACGTTTTCAGGTACAACAAGTGAACAACTCGTGCCGTTCACCCACATGCCGTATGTCAGTGTCACTCATTTCTCTACGGCATCATTATACAGCTACTCGGTGAGCGGCACCTTTATTACAACTTATAAGTTGAAATTTTGCTGTCAAGACTAAAATATAGTTTCAAATTTAGAGATATTGCACCCAGAGGTTACTACAATGTTAAACTACACAAACACAAAATCGATCTGGTTCGAGCGTATGCTAGACCACCAAAACATGGCGACCAGCTATAAAGCGTTCTGGTTAAAAAGTATCTTTCTTGAGGTCATTGAGAATAATGGACAAATGATCTCTTTTGAGCGCTTGATCCATAGAATGATCGCTGAGGCTTGGTACCCGATTGTTCAGTTTAAATTAAATTTTGGTGTACAAGACCAGCTTTCAAATGTTGTTAAGTATCTAGAAACAAACTATGCAATTGTTTCTGATATCAGTAAAAGTAACCTTTTAGAGTGGATGACACATGATGAGAAGTTGAAATGTGATAGAGAGTTTAATCGCATGGTTAAGGGTCTTTACCAGATGGTGCCCTATCGATTGATTAATCCCTTTTTTAGCGAGTCGACAAAAGGGATGAAAGATCAAACAAAGAATCGTATGATTACTGAACTCGCAAGTCAGGCAACGGACGTATTTTACAGAGTTTACTCAGAAAGAAGATGTATCCAATTACAAGAAGATTGGATAACTTATATAAACAAGAACCAAGCCATTCTTATCGGTTGGCTTAATCATAAACTCACTGGCTATTTGCAAAATAAAAACCTGAGTGTGCCTAACATCTTGTCAAAACTTGAACCACCTATTAGTCGAGACTTAAGTTGGGCAAAACTCTACTGGCAAGATGCAATTGTTCGACTTAAATTGCTTGATCTGTACACTAACTTGCCATACGATCTAGTTAATATCGAAGAACTTGGCGCGATCAGCATTGATCACTTTGTGCCTTGGAGCTTTGTCTTACACGATGAGCTATGGAACCTCGCGCCAACCTTTAAACATGTGAATAGTGCAAAGGGTAATCGACTACCACGACTTGAAGAGTCGTTAGACTTATTTTGTGAGTTGCAGTATCGTGTATTTTTAACTATGCGTTCAGAGCATAATCATAAAAAGGTAATGGAAGATTACTTGAATCTTGGCGGTAGCTTAAACAATCGATCGATTTTGCTTGAAAATGAACCAGTTGACCAAGCCTTGTTTATTGATTCACTCAAGAGAACGATCAATCCACTTCATCAGATTGCCTTTAATCAGGGTTATGGTATTTGGAACGGTTACCAATTCTATAACGCTAATGCTACACTAGCTGCGGAATCGGTTAAAGAACTTGATATTTATTAAGGCTGAGTAGACAGCGGAATGTGAGGTAACCTATTGAAAACAACCTACAATAAACTAATCAGAGACAAAATTCCACAAAAAATTGAAGCTGCTGGAAAAACGTCTAAACAAAGCACGTTAAGCCATGAGGATTACGTAAAAGAGCTAAACAACAAACTAACCGAAGAATCCAACGAATGGTTTGAAAGCAGTGATGTTGAAGAGCTTGCGGATATTTTAGAAGTCGTTATGGCGCTTGCAGCTGAGAAGGGTGTTGGTTTTGAGCAGTTGGTTGAAATCGCCAATAGCAAACGTGATAAACGTGGTGGATTTAAAGAACGTTTATTTCTGGAGGAAGTTTATGAGTGATAGAATTATTAACCTAAAGGCTATGGCTAAATGGAAGGCGATACCTGCTGACATTCAGGCAAGACTTATTAGTAATGTCTATTGTAAAGTATGTGGTGAAACTAGCATTGTAGATTTTGAAATAAAAGACGATGAGTTCGGCATTGTGCTTGTAGGTAGATGTAAGAAATGTAATGGACCTGTCGCGCGAATGATTGAGGATTAACTCATGCCAAATCTAAAACTCTACGAACACCTAATCACCAAACTGCTAAATAAAAAACTAGACCAAACCAACCATGACCATAAACTCTTTATTGAAGAACTAGATAGCACGGAATCTAGTTCTATTTTAGCGCTTTACTTGAAGAATGCTGTAGAGCATGGATTGCGGCATTATAAGAAAAAGGAAGAGTTAAATGAGCAACTGATGATCGCGAATCAATTGATTTGTCGGTTAAAAGAACTGACGAAAGACGACAGCCTTGAAGAGTGGT